>JAGRBY010000463.1 GCA_020433835.1 Anaerolineae bacterium
GACTTGAAATGTCAATTCGGTATTAGTCGTTGACACGATGGTCTTCTCCTGGTTAGGTTAATTCAAGGAGTAGGGAGACGGGAGTAGGGAGTAGGGAAAACCCCTTACTCCTTACCCCCTGCTCCCGTCTCCCTACTCCTTACTATTATACACCTTCAAGTCGGGTTGAATGTCAAGAGGCAGAAACACTGATTTTTTGATGAGAATGAGGACACTGATCCGTTACCAAACCAGGTTCAGATCACGGACATGTCAAGAAAGAGCTATGATTAAACTATGAGTTACGCAGTTCAAAAGGTGACAGTCACTTTGATGCAATAAATTGTGCTATGGAGGCCAAACGGACGCGCATATTCAATCAATAAGTGACTGTCACCTGCCGGCTATGTCCAACTGCGTAATTTTTATAAACTCCGAAATTCAGTGAAATCATTATTTCAGTGTTTCAGTGTTTCAGTGTTTCAATGAACGGTTACCTCAAACGAAAACACATATTAAAGACATGACGGATCGGTTACCGGCTGAACAGAATTCGCTTTTTGAGTAGCCAAGAGCATACTCACCCCTGCAAACACCAGCAGAACCACCACCAATCCATACGCATAGCGCAGCCCAAAGAGATCGGCCAGTCCACCTAGCAAAAGCGGCAGAGCCAAAATAGCGCCGCCTGAAGCCAGCGAAGCCCGAGCGCTGGCAATATCGGTTACATTCAGTGCTGTCCCAACGGCCAACGAAAGAACTTGAGGATAGAGGTTCGCCACGCCAAGACCCGCCAGGAATAAGCCGATCATGGTCAGCAGCGGCCATACAGCCAGCCAGTGCATCAAAAAGCCGAGCAGACACAACGCCATCGATCCCAAGACGACCCATTCGCTGCGCAGCGACGATGGCAGGCGGCTGCCTATAAACCGGCCTAGAAGCATCGCGCCCAAAAAGAGGCTCATCGCAAACGCCGCATCGGCCGGAACAAAATTGCGCTGCGTTTCCAGAAAGGTGGCTCCCCAAAAGATAATGCAAAACTCTACGGAAACGGACAACACGAGGATAGCCCAATAGACCCAGTACAACCCCGGCAGCCGGGCTGCGGTCGAGCGCGACCGGTTTGGATGAGTAGGTTCAGTGAAAGGGACGCGCCAAAAGAGCAGATTAATGAGAAAGATAACGCCTACCGGCACAAGAAACACGCCCCGCCAGCCCACGCCGGTTCGCACGAAAAGGCCAATCAGCACCGGCGCAAAAACGCTGCACAAACTGGCAATCACGTTGGCTTCGGTAATTGCTATTGCGCGATTGTGGCCGTGGTGGTCAGACAGGCTGGCGGGAATAATCACCAGCAGTAATGAGCCTATCGTACCCATAAGTAATGTACTTCCAATGGTTAGCAGGGGATGATGCACCACCAACAGCAGCAACGTGCTCATCGCCATTCCGAACACACCCAACCTAAAAATGGAGCGACGACCAAAGCGGGTTATGAGCCGATCGCCGCTTAGACCGGCCAGGAGGGTGCCGAAGGCAAATGCGCTTAGGTGAGCGCTGCTCAACGTGTATGATAAATCTAACTCAGCCCGCAAAAAAGGCATCGCCGGGCCGATGGCATTTAACAGGTAAGCATAGTACCCCAGCGTCAAATAGGTGAGCCAGGTAAAAGGATCGCGCGAGAAACTGCTTGTCATTAATCGTCTCCTATGAAGCCGGCTCATCCGTTTCGAGCGCCAAAAACAGCCGGGCAAAGATAAAAGCGTGCTCACCCCGAGCGATAAACAGATACCCCTCATCATTGTGGCGCAGTTCCGGAGCCTGGTGGCGATGGGCATTGGCCTGGCAGTCGGCTTCGAGCAGCGTCAGTTCTCGCAGCACCTGGCCAATAGCCGGATCACTGCTGGTGACCAAAATGTGGTACTCCTGTTCGGCCTGCCATACGTGGACGTGCTGACCGCGCAGTTGATGCAGCAGTTCCTGCCCCCGTTGGCTTTGTAGGTGGCAATTGGTGTGCTGCACCAGCCAATCGAGCATTGTCTCGGCCGGTTGGTTGAGGGGGTTACCACAGATACGCTCTAAGATGCGGTCGAGATGAGGCTGATCCGGCTCACGGCGCTGTTGGCGAGTCATATCCTGCAAAAAAAGCTGAAGTTCGTGGCGCAGCACCAGCATGGGCGTAATTTGTTGCTCCAACGTCAGATAACGAGCCTCAGCAATATTGAGAATAGCTTCGTCCGTGAGATCGCCGGCCTGCCAGCCGTGCAGCAAGCTGCGAATATCATCCAGCGAAAATCCCAGCCGTTGGGCGCGTTGGATAAAGTGCAGAGTCTCCTCGGCTTGCTCATCGTACAGCCGATAGCCCGCTTCCGAGCGTCGCGTCGGTGACAGCAAGCCTTCCTCTTCATAATAACGTAGTGTTGAGGTTCGCACGCCAACCTTCTTGGCGAGTTGGCCGATGGTTAAAGTTGTCATGAGCGTTCCATTCTAAAAACAAATTCAGCCAAGCATGATGCCCCGCTGAATCCGTTTCGTCAATTCTGCCGCCAATCGAAATAAAATCCCCAAGAAACTAACTGCTTTAAAAGCTTTGAAGAGGCCACAGATGGATACAGATTTTCACAGATACGCTTATGAATTACGCAGTTCAAAAGATGACAGTCATTTCAATGCAATAAAATCGTGCTATGTGCCGGCTAACGCCCGTATAATCTACGGGTATAACTACGGGCATTTTTAAGCAAAACAAGTGCAAAAAGCAGGGGCATTATGCGCTTCACGGGAAAGGCTATTTGCTAGTAAACTACGGATAGCTATAAAAATGGCAAAATAAGAAACCAAAACTAGACCAATGTCCATAATTCATAACTGACCTAAGAATAAAGAGATACATAACCCTTTAGCCTCACGTTTAAAGAGTAATCCTCATTCGAATCAGGAGTAATAAATATGGTTTCAATCATCGGTAATAAATTTTCAACGCTTGTTCTTGTCCTATCTCTGCTAATTCCAATCCTTAACAGAGCCAGCGTCTCGGATGTGCGGGCCTGGTACAGCGACAGCAACAAAACATCCGCTTTAGCCTCAACCAAGTCTGGTCTGCATCCGGCCACCCAGGAGGAGACAGATGGACGCGTTCAGGATAATCTCATCGCCTTATATACTTTCGAAGAAGGCAGCGGGCTTATTGTGAAAGATGTGTCAGGAGTTGGTGAACCTATCGATTTAAATATAAAAAATCCTGAAGCTGTCGAGTGGATTGACGGGGGGGTGGTTATTAAGAAGGAAACAATCATCAGCTCAGCGAGCGCCGCCACAAAAGTAATTGATGCTGCCAAAGCCAGCAATGAAATCACTATCGAAGCCTGGATTAAACCGGCCAACACCACCCAAGACGGCCCGGCCCGAATTGTGACCCTATCGCAAAGCCCCACAAAACGTAACTTTACCATGGCCCAGGGGCTGTGGGGCGACCAGCCGCCGGATCTGTACGACGTTCGACTGCGTTCCACCACCACAACATTAAGCGGAATGCCCTCGCTATCCAGCGACGCCGGCTCACTCACTGCCGAACTTACCCATGTTGTGTTTACACGCAATACGGCCGGTCTGGCGACAACCTATATCAATGGTGTCAAAGCGGCAAGTCACAATGTAAACGGCAAGTTTTCCAACTGGGACAATAATTATCAGCTGGCGCTGGCGAACGAAATTACCAATAACCGGCCCTGGTTAGGTGAATATTACCTGGTAGCGCTTTACAATCGCGCCTTAGATGCCAACGAAATCAGCCAAAACTTTGCTGCCGGCCCCGATGACAGCGAAATACCTGAACCAACCCCTGATCCCGCCGAAACGCCAACCGCCGAACCGACCGCAACTTCAACCGCCGAACCAACCTCCAGCCCGACCGCCGATCCGCTGCCGAGCGGGATTAGTTTACAAGTCGAGGCCCCCACTACCATAACAACCGGTGAAACAACCCTGGTCAGCATCAAAGCCAAAAATGTAAAACCCGACGGCATTTACGGGGTACAGCTAGAACTTCATTTTAATCCGGCGATGATCTCAGCCGATAATGTTCAGGTGCACCCCGATCTCAACTACGTTCTACGGGCCAACGCCGATAACACCAGCGGCAAAGTCACGCTGGTAGCCAGTCGGCAGGGTAAGGTCGATGGATTGACCGGCGAGGTGACGCTGATGACGTTCGATATTACCGCAGCCGACGTAACGGGCGACGTTACCCTGACCTTTGCTAATGAGAAATTGAGCGATCCTGCTGCGGCTCATCTGGATGTCACCACCGAAGCAAAAATTATTACCATAGAAGATGACTCGACCGAGCCGACCCCTGAGCCAACCGGTGAGCCGACCCAACAACCCACCAACACGCCTTCCCCCACCCCAACCGGAACCACGACCCCGGAACCGACCACCGAACCAACCGTAGAGCCGACGCCGACATCGACCACGGAACCCACGCCGGAACCAACCAGCGAGCCGGGCAATGCCCTTATTTTCGGTCAAGTTCTTCTAAACGGTCGAGCTGAAGACAACTGGTCAGGCGCTTCCGTGACCGTGGCGGGCACAACCCTAAGCACAATTACCGACCTGGACGGCAGCTTTGTCATAAACAACATACCAACCGACACCGACTTATCGATTGTCGCCGACGCACCCGCTTACCTATCGGCCGTCTGTACCAATCCCACCATCATCGCCCCGGAGACTGAGCTGCAAGCCGTCACCCTTTTAAGCGGCGATATCACCGATGATGAATTAGTCGATGTGGCCGACGCCACCGCCGTCGGTCTCCAGTTTGGACAAACCGGCTCCGGTCTAACGGCCGATATCAACCTCGATCAGATTATCGACATCTTTGACCTGGTCTTGGTCAGCACCAACTTTGGCCAAGAAGGGCCACAGGAGTGGGTCTGCCAATAGTCTACACTCTAAACAACTACCTTGTGGAGCGACAAAGTACGTGCCGGAATCCCAAAGCTAGCTTTGGGATTCCCTACTTTGTTGCTCCTCATCAAACTCGCCGGCCCGGCCCATCGACGATGCGGCCGGGTTTGGCGTTGGTATGCTGGCCATCGCGCAGTACCCGCACCCCATTAACCCACACCTCGCGAATACCCACCGACAGTTGGTGCGGTTCCTCAAACGTAGCCCGATCGCCAATCGTAGTCGGATCGAAGAGTACCACATCAGCCATAAAACCGGGTCGCAGTAACCCTCTATCAAACAGGCCAAGCCGCTGGGCCACTGCGCCGCTCATCTTGCGAATGGCCTCTTCCAGCGGCAGCACCTGCTCATCACGCACATACTTACCCAAAATACGCGGATACGATCCGTAAGCCCGCGGATGGTACGGACCAACCGGTTTGGCCCAGGTCGGGTCTAAACCACCCGCATCCGTGCCAATGGTCAGCCAGGGTAGTTGCAACTGCCGCTTAAGATTTTCCTCGTCCATCATAAAATAGATGGTATCAATCGACTGCTGTTCCGACAGAAACAGATCAAACGCTGCATCGATCCACGCCTGCCCCCGCATCGCCGCAATCTCCGACAGCCGTTTACCGATGTACTGTTGATTCTCCGGCTGCTGAAAACCGACCGGCATAATGCCATCCGGGCCACACAAATCGCCTAACGCTTCCCAATCGCCGGACGGATTGAGCGCCTCGGCTCGAACTTTAGCCCGTATCTGGGGATCGCGCAGGTTGTCATAGAAGCGACCGTCTGCCTCAACCCACGGCGGCAAAATCGACTCCAGCCCCGTTCCGGCAGCGGGGTACGGATACATATCGGCCGTCACGTCGATGCCCTCAGCCCGCGCCTGATTGATAATGTCGATGACCTGGGCCATTTTGGACCAGTTGCGCTTTCCGGCAGCTTTCAAGTGATATATCTCAACC
>JAGRBY010000464.1 GCA_020433835.1 Anaerolineae bacterium
AACCAATTCATCGGCGGTTCAAAGTCGCCATACGCTGCAAAAAGCGGCTGATGCGTACCGCCGGGCGCTGAAAGATCTGCCCGAAAACGAAAGTGTGGTTATCCAATTAAAACAAAGTTTTGAGGCCTATCAGCAGCACCAGCAAACCACCTCGACTCCAGCCTGGTCGCTGGCGATACAAGCTCAGCATATTTTGGCCGATTTGCTGCCCGGCGACCAACAGATTGGGCAGTGGCTGGCCGATACCTATCTCAAACAGGGTATCTGGCTTTTGCATCAAGAGGCCGAACCGGCCGAAGCCGCCTCTTATCTGGCCGAGGCCGAGCAAACTTTTCGAAAAGCAATGGCCAGCCCGTCGGCAGACAATGCCGAACGGGATGATACCATTTTGATGTATTTTCGGGATTATTGTCAGCGGCAAACCCAACTCAACCCGCCACGCTGGCAACTGGCCGAAGAGTCGTTGGCGATCCTCAGCCGGCTGCTGCCGGAAGCCGATGAAATTCGACAGTATCGGGCTGATCTTTATCTGGCGCGGGCCGATTGGCTGCTGAACCAGCCGGAGGTGGATCTGGCTCAGGTAGAAAACGCTTATAGCTCGGCCATTACGTCATTATCAAAACCAAACGACACGCTGGTAACCCACATCCAGCAGAAGATCAAAACTTATCGGCTGGCCCAACAAGAGTTCGATCCTCCCAACTGGGAACAGGCCCAAAAAGCGGTGGCCATTGTGGCCAAATTACTGCCTCATGATGAAGAAACCCAATGGCAGTTAGCCGAGCTACAATTAGAGCGGGGGAGTTGGTTATTACAGCAGTCTGTAGATGAACCTGGCCCGGCGGAAGCACTTTTAATCGAGGCGGAACAGTATTACCGCCATTCGCTCGATGCGCTACCCGACCATCGTGAAACCTTACTCGATCAAATTAAGGAAGACTTTAAGCAGTATCGCCTTAAGCAGCTTCATCACCAACCACCGCGCTGGCAGTTGGCCGAAAGCGCGATGGAGACTCTCACCCGCCTGACCGGTAACGCTGCTGATGCGCGTCGACAGTTGGCCGAGGTGCGGGTGGCTTGGGGCCGCAGCTATCTTCAGGCCGAAGCCGAGACACCCGAAGAACGCGAACACCTTCTGCTTCAGGCCAAGACAATTTACCAACGGGCTATTGCCGAAATGCCCAACGAAGCGGCGGAAATTACCCGCTTAATTAAAGATGATTTTAACGCTTTTCGCTTAAGAGAGGAGCAGTCGGCGGCACCGAATTGGTCTTTGGCTGAACAAGCCATAGTTATATTGGCCGAGCTTTTGCCCAAAGATGCCGAAGTTCAAGATTGGCTGGCCGATTGCTACTTAGCCCGCGGTCAATATTTTGAAAATGAAGCCCAGGCAATTGGCGGCTGGCGGCGTGAAGTTCAACAAACGGAATTTTTTGAGAAAGCCGGTCTGTTTTACAGCAAAGCTATTATGGCTGCCGCTCGCCGGGTTCAAATTGATCTTTCTGCGGCGGCCTGGCAGCAGTTGGCCATCATAAAAGCCAAAATGGGGCATTTGTATCGCCACGGGCTAAAGGATCAAATTGCGGCCCAAACGGCCTATCAAGATGCCCTCTCTAATTGGCAAAAAGCCATCGACTCAGGTCTCGATGAGGCGGCCTATAAAGATATTGCCGCCACCTATGTTCAGTATGGCGATATTTTATTAGAACGGGGCGATTTGGCCGCAGCCGGGCAAAATTATCTTGCCGCCAAAGAATTTTTGACCGATAACTCGCCATGGCTGCACGATGTTGATATTCGGCTGCGGAATTATCAAGACCGCCAGCGACGCAGCGGTTTTAAGAAGCAGGTAGTTGAAACAGGAGAAATACGGCACCAGCTTCAGCCTGCCAACTCTGAAATTTGGCAGGAGTTAGCCACGGAGTTAGTGATCTACGGGGGGCAATTTCTCAACGACAATGAGTTTGATCTGGCCAAGCCGATTTACGAACGAGCAATGCAGCCCGCCTCGGCCACCACAGAACTGGATGAGAGTAATCGCCAACGCCTAAGCCAGCTTATTGTGCAGGCGGTTTTAAACTTTATCAACCGCCAAAAGCAGGCCGAGAATTGGCGGCAGGCTGAAGAGGCGGAGGAATGGCTCGACAAAGCAGAGTTTATTAAAGAAAAGCCGCTGGTGCCGCCCAAACCACCATCACGGTTGTGGGCACAACGCTGGAGTATTGCGGGGGCAGCGGCCGTCATTGTTGTGCTGTGTGTTACCGGAGCAGTTTTGGGGCGAGAAGGCGGGCCGCTGGAACCCCTTGTGGCTGCACTTGTATCCTCGCCTACTCCAACGCCAACAATTACTGCCAGCCCTACCCAAACGGCCAGCCCAACCAAATCCCCAACGGCTACCGCTTCTGCAACGCCAATTCCACCTTCGCAAACGCCGGTGGTGGTGGTTGTAACCGCTACGTCACCCCCCACCAGAACACCATCGCCCACCATTACAGCAACACCAACGCCAACAGATATCCCAACCGATACACCTACTCCCCCGCCCACACCCTACCCGTCACCCCAACTTGTAAGCCCGGCTGATAATGAAGTTTTGGAAGGGGCCGAAGGACCACACCAATTGGTCTGGGAACCAATAGACGAGGAGTTAGCGCCTGACCAGTTTTATTTTATTAAGTTAGACTATGTAAAAGATGGGCAGGCCACTGTATTTACCCAACTGCAAAAAGAAACCGAGTGGGAATTTTCATCCGATCTTCTTTTGCAAGCCGATCCGCCGGCGCGAGCAATTCAATGGCAAGTAACGCTTATAAATTCTGATGGTGATATTCGCTCGGTTGAACCTCTTGGCGAAAGTAGTGAAACCCGCACGTTTTCCTGGAAACGGATTCCCTTACCTGACGATGAAGCGGCGCTAAGTGTTGAAATTAATCCGCAAGATAGTAACCTCATATTGGTTACCTTGCGTGCGCAAGGTATCTACCTATCAACCAACGGCGGGATTGATTGGCATCAAGTGGTGGCGGAAGCCTCAGTAGAAGGATTGCATGTTGCTCCGGCTAATCCTTCTACAATTTATGCTGGGGCGTTTGCTCGCGTTCTTAAATCAGAAAATGGCGGCGAAACCTGGCGACGCCTGCCTATTTCGGCCAGTAGACAAGTTTACAATTTGACAACCGACCCAAAAAGCGCCGATATTGTCATTGCTGCTACGGAGCGAGGACTTTTACACAGCTCGAACGGTGGGCAAAATTGGATTGGGCTTGATCGTGCCCAGGGCGGCCAAGTTTTGGACGTTGATATCTATAGCATCGTCGCGACAACTACACCCTTAGGAAATCGTGTCTATGTGGCGGGTGTAGGTGATCAAATCTACTGGCGCGGTACTCGAGATATAACCACGCAGTGGCAAACTCTGGTGTGTACTGTCTGCGCCCGCAGCATCCACAGTCTGGCTATCGATGAGGAAAAACTGATGGCCGGAGCAGACGAAGGTCGGCTGGGTATCAGCAACAATCTTGGCAACGACTGGATAAAGGCCGATACACCTGAGAAAAACTCAACCCTAAAATTCTCAGCCATTGTTTTTGATCCCAATGATAGTAGTATCGTCTATGCCGGCAGTGGCACCAACCGTAACCCATCTGATGGAGAAGGATTATTCCGCAGCACCGACGGCGGAATGAATTGGGAATTCTTTAACACCTGGAATAGAGGTGTGGGTAACGGCACATACGTTCAGGATATCGCTATTGATAGGACCGATAGTAGCATTATCTTTATTGCCACCTCAGAGGGCGTTTTCCGAACGGATAATGGAGGGGAAACTTGGGTCAAGCAATAAGAGGGTACAATCCGTTCATCTACAATGCGCCCGTGCCACCTAACAAATTTATTGGTCGCTACCAGGAAGTCGATCAAATTTTAGGCAGTTTGGCCAATCCGGCGCGTACCAGTGTAGCTATCTCAGGTGATCCACGTGTGGGGAAAACATCGCTGCTGCATTATTTGCGTATGGAGGAAGCGCAAGAAGGTATGGGGCTGTCGCCAAGCTGGTGTCACTTTATTTATTTGGATTGCCACACCATTATGCCCTTTCGAGAAGCGACATTCTGGCGATTTGTGCTGCGTATACTCAGCCAGAACTTTAGAAATAACGAGACGCTGTATCCACAAATACGCGATTTGCTCAAACAAAGTACGCCCGACAGCTATGATTTGAGCAATTTTTTCGATGATGTCGCTCGCGCCGGACATTTGGTCGTCTTGCTGCTCGATGAGTTTGAAGCCGTTACAGAGTATCTCGATCCCGAAGCGCCTCAGTTTCTATACCACCTGCGGGCCTTAATCAATCGACCCGACCGGGGGTTGGCGCTTATTGTCTCAACCCGGAGGCCGCTTAAGCAATTGTGTACCGATTTTCACTTTGCCGGTTCGTCGTTTGATAATGTTTTTTCGTCAATTACACTACGCCCATTTAGTGAGACCGAGGTTGATGAACTCTTAGAGTATTATCAAGTTAACTTTTCTGCCGAAGAACGGATCGATCTCCGCCGTTTGGCCGGCCATCATCCCTATTTGGTGCAGCTCACGGGGTCGCTTATGCTCCGTGCGCGGAGCAACCGGGTGATTGAAGAAAGTAGCATAACTCAAATTGAGGCAGACTTAGAGAACGAAACAGAAGCGTATTTTACTGACATCCTCTATTGCTCTCAAGACCAGGAACAGATGTTACTCACCTGGTTGGCGCTAAGTGCTTTTGATCGGCAGGTAATACAGGGTCTCTCAACCCTTTTAGAGCGGTATGAACAAGAGATCATGCGGCTTGTTGAACGGGGGTTGATTTGTCAAAATACAAACAGAGTCTCGCTGTTCTCGCCGATTTTTTGCCGCCGGGTACTTCATAAAAATTTGGTAATTAAAGGTCCTCAGGTTTTGTCCGAGTGGAATCAATACCTCCATTTTTTATCGCCGCCTCAAAAAGAGACATTTAGACACCTGGTTGAGCAGATCAACAAACGGCCCGTCATCATCAAAAAGCCGGAGTTGCTGGGTTCGCCGTCTGTTGAAAATAACAACCAATTGCCGCAGAATGATGAAGTAACGCAAAAGCTTGATCGCTATAAGGTGGGTAAGCTTATCGGCAAAGCCAACTTCGCTGATATCTTTGAGGGTTATGATCCGCACCTTGACCGCCCGGTAGCGATAAAAAGGCTTAGTACAACGCTTAAAGAGAACAGCGATGAGCTTCGCGCCCGCTTTGGCCGTGAAGCTCGGGCAATTGCTGTTTTGCGCCACCCTAATATTTTGCAAATTTATGATTTTGATATTAAACGCAGACGCCCTTATATGGTGATGGAATTTATCGAAGGGCAGAATCTAAAAGAACATCTATACGATCTGCAAGCAACAGAGCGTACGCTATCGTGGGAAGAAGTTTTGCGGATTTCCGGGCGGGTGGCCGATGCTCTCGATTATGCACACCACCGCAATATGATCCATCGCGATGTTAAGCCGGCAAATATTATGCTGGGCAATGATGGTAGTGTCTTTCTTTCAGACTTTGGGTTGGTACGGTTGTTAGACCAGCCGGGGTTGACACAGACCGGCCGGCTTATTGGTACCCTTGAATATATGGCTCCTGAGCAGGTTCGAGGCGACAGCCATCAGGTTGACCATCGGGCCGATATTTATGCCTTAGGCTGTGTTATTTACGAGATGCTCACCGGACGCCCACCTTTTACAGCCACACAACTGCCTCGGGCTCATCTGGACAAGCAGCCTATCCCGCTAACACACTTTGTTTCTCACCTACCGGAAACGGCCAGTCATGTTGTTTTACAAGCATTAGCCAAAGATCCGGCCGAACGCCCAGCCAGCGCATCGCAATTGGTTCGTGATT
>JAGRBY010000465.1 GCA_020433835.1 Anaerolineae bacterium
GCGGCTATTTCGCGTTTGCTTAACGATACATCATTGCGCCTAAAGCTTGCCAGAAATGGTAAAACCAAAGTGCAGTCCGAGTATGATTGGGAGATTGTAACCCGCAAATTACATCATGTTTATGACCAAATACGGTGAAAAATTATTAATTTCAATGGATATCTAATGAGAAATCAAGATATTAATGCCTATTTTAAGATTATAAGAAAATGGTGGTGGGTTATTGCTTTACTCTTTGGAGTAACGGTGGGCACCATAGTTGCTCTGGCCATTTTTAGTGGTCCCAAGTACGAGGCAACAGTAAAGGTCCAGGTCAGCGCGCCGCCGCCGCAGGAAGATCCTCTATATAGCCAGTTTGGACGAGAGGGGGTAAATTCCGGTATTGCTCAATCACAGGCGAATTTTACAGAGTTGATACAAGAAGGTGAATCATTGCGTATGGCCTTGGAAGCTCATCCTGAATTTCCTATGAATGTCAATGACTTGCGCGAAAAAATCACGATAGAGCTTCCCGAGGACTCGTTAATTTTACGGGTAAGTGTAATCGACTCAAATCCGGAATATGCCGCTGTGTTAGCAAATAGTATTGTTGAAGCCGGAATTTCTCAATACGGCGAACTATTAGCCCAGTCTACGGTAAATACGCTTAAATTTATTGATCAGCAATTGGAAACAGCTACCGAAGATTTGCATGACTCGGAAACGGCTTTGATGCAGTTTCAGATCGAGAACAAAATTGGCGAACTTAACGGGGCTATCAACAGCCAGTACAATATTATTCGTGATCTACGAAAACAGAGTGATCTTATTCTAGCCTCCGGCGATTTACAAAAAGCACAGGCTATTGACTCGATTATTTTAGATAGAGAGTTAGAACTTCAAAACATGATCGCGCTGTCAGCCGACTACAACAATCTTAAAGATAGAGTCGATCGTGCCCGCGACACCTATAATTTCCTACTTGATCGCAAAACCGAGGCTCAAATCAAAGAAAATCAAATTCGTTCGCTTGCCTCTATCCAGGTGATTACGCCGGCCCGTGCGCCGGAAAGACCTATTACAAACATTAACAGCAGAATCATTGTCTTTGCCGCTATCGTAAGTTTATTGGTAGGGGTTCTATTGGCATTTTTCTTGGAATACATTACCCCGGAACAAACTCTGGCTAATTTGCCAAAAAGAATAGATCGTTCGGATGTAGTTCCCGTGCCCGATAGTAGTAATTAGCGGCAGTTTCGAGTTGATTTATGGAGGCGTTCATTACAAAATCCTTTAAACCACTATTTTTGAAGCTAAACCCGTTGCGGATGAGCTTACTCACTATTGCTCTGGGAGTGAGTTTTGGCTACATCATTACCCTCTCAGACGAATCCGCCTGGCTTTTACTTTCCATTGTGGTTATTGTCGTCGCGCTCATTATCTCCATTAAGAAGCCTTTTTATGGATTTGTATTACTTATTTTTCTCTATTCCTTTATCGAGGCTTACATTGAGATTCCTATGGGCGCGGGCATTCCTGATCTCTCATTTAGTCGTTTTTTGTTTGGCTTTCTATTTATTTTGATGCTGGCTCAAGCCGCGATCGGAAAGTTTAAGTTTGCTCCTATCGGCATTACCGAGATTTTTTTATTCGGCACCATACTGGGTATTGGTTCGTCAGCTAGTTTAGCTGGCAATCCCATTCGTATGTTGCAACTACTTTTTAGTGGCTTTTTTATGCCGTTAGGAATGTACTATTTGGCCAAATGCCTAATACAAAATAAATCAGAACTGCATATATTGTTTTATACGGTCGTTTTGGTCAGTTTTGTTTCAGCTGTCTATGCTGTTTATGAGTCATCAACCGGTCACGTACTTTTTCTTTCAGGCACTCAAAGCGTTGAGGAATTAGACACCAATTATGGGGGCGGTTTATGGCAACTCAACGGTATATTTGGGAGTCCTACAATTTTTGGCCGTCTTTTTGCGATGGCCATTCCCCTGACTTTTTACCTGTTTTTTGAAGAAAAACCAGCGAACAAAAAAACACTTTTGGGGTTGGTGATTGCCGTTCAATTTTATGCCTTATTTATTACGTACAATCGTTCTTCATGGTACGCGGCCTTAATCGGTTTGACTATTCTGCAATTTTTCTACAAGCAGTTTCGTTTCATTTATATTGTTTTGGTCTTTGTCTCCGCTCTTGCCCTATGGGCTACTTGGGATCAAGTGAGTGAGAGTACCGTGGTAGAAAACCGGGTAAACAAACGAACTGAAGATTTCAACGGACGAAGTGAAATGTGGATCACAGCGCAAAAAATGTGGGAGAAGAAACCAATTAGAGGTTGGGGACAAGGGGCATTTAGAACTGAGTCGGGACGATTTAGAACCGATGGAAGCGGTAGAAACTTTATCTCTACTCAGAGTGAATATTGGAATTTGCTGGTTCACTATGGATTGATTGGATTTGTACCCTATGTAGGCTTTTTATTAATACCGCTTATCAGTAGTTTCGTCTTGTTTTATCTAACACACCAACCGGGTTGGTCGGGGTTTATTAAAGCAGAGACCATCGCCGTCTATTGGACTGTGATCCTCTGTTACTTTTTAGGTGGTTATACCGTCCCCGTTGTCCATCCCATTGGCCGAATAATCCCTTTTGTCATTGTCGGAGCCGTAGTTGGAACACATCAACATCTAGCCTGGAATAGAAATTTGTTGCGTGATTCTATTAGTGAGTCGAAAACGGAACTTGCAACGCGTTAGTGGATCATATTTTGCGCCGTCTTTAAAGTAATTACGGATTTTATGAAAATTCTCATGCTTACGGGGGGACACCTGCAGCCCGATCCCCATGCACCGGAAATTGGTGGAGCTGCGCGGCAATGTTTAAAGTTGTCCAAAGCGCTAATAAAGCAAAATATAGATGTCACTATTCTTACTAAACGGCTCGATTCGCATGATCCAGTTTACCAATCGATTGACGGCGTGCCGGTTACTTATGTGAACACCGGATACAAAATGTTCAACCGGCAGGGGGTGAAACGCCTTGGTGTCTATGTGTATATAGTGACGTTATTGCTTTATTTGTTAAGGCATGCTCAGGAATTTGATATCATTCACGTCCACTCGGCGCTCACAACTGGTTTTGTAGGCGTGTTGGCGGCTCGTTGGTTGAAGAAAAAAAGTATTATAAAAGTTATGAACAGTGGGGCTTACAACGATATCATCATGTTTAAAGAGTCAAAAACTATCATTGGAGCCTCACAAATGGCCGGTTATTTAGCTCATTGCGATGCGGTGATTACGCTCAATCCCCTTGCTTTTGATGAATTGCAAAGGTTGGGGTTCAAATCCAGCCAGCTTGTGTCGATTGCAAACGGGGTTGAAGTTGATGATATTGGTGTGAAATGTACTTACACTGCTACGGACACTATTCAGTTTCTCTTTGTGGGTCGATTAGCCCCGGCTAAAGGATTAGAAATCTTATTGGAAGCATTCAAGTGGCTGGTTACTACGTTTGAGGCATCCCCTTGCCGTTTAACAATTATTGGGAAAGGCTCACTGATGTCTGAGCTAGAGTCGTTGGCGGAACAATGGGATATTACCAGGTATGTTGACCTGCCCGGCGAAGTACCTAATGTAACGGACTATCTGAGCCAGGCCGATATTTTTGTTTTGCCTTCTCGCGCAGAAGGTATTTCGAATGCTCTATTAGAAGCGATGGCTGCAGGATTGCCTTGTATCACCACCGATGTTCCGGGCAATAACACGGTTATTCAGCATAAACAAAACGGCCTTTTGGTCGAGGTTGATAACCCGATCGAACTTGCGAAAGCAATGCTTCGGCTCGTCGATAGTGAGCAACTGCGCTGTCAATTGGGTCAGGCTGCCCGGCATACGGTTGAAGATACGTTCAGTATATCGACGACGGCCAACCAGTACATCCGCCTTTACAACAGGCTGATTGTCGCTTCATCCTGAGAATGTGGGTTTGCTATTAGGGTTGAGTGTAAACACTTATGACTGGACTCGTTGGTATTGTCGATCATCAATGCGATTCTGAGATGTTACAGAACTTGTTTTCGAACATGTTGAATAGCCTCAAGGCCGAGGAGGGTCATACTGAGTCTAGTTGGGTTGAGTCGGGCATTGCTTTGGGGAGGGTTAGTATTAATACGCTGAATCCGGAAACCCAACCCGTCTGCAATGAAGATGGTCGGCTATGGGCCGTGCTTGATGGCGAAATTTATAATCATCAGTATCAGCCGTTAAAGCGAATGCTGGTTGAGGCTGGTCATATATTCCGAACGGCCAGCGATGTAGAGCTTTTGCTTCATCTCTATGAAGAAAAAGGCGATTGTTTTATCTCAACGCTAAACGGGACGTTTAATCTCGCGATTTGGGACAGTCTTCAACAGAAATTGATCATCGCCAACGATCGCTACGGCACACGGCCGTTATATTACAGCAATGGGCAAAATTTTTGTTTTGCCTCAAAAATTCAGGCGCTTCTGCACAACCCTCAGCTTAATCGCACAGTCAATGAAGAAGCCATCATTGAGTTTTTTACGTTTCGTCACAGTTTAGGCGACAAAACTCCATTTGTCGACATTAAGTTCTTGCCACCGGCTTCTCGACTTATCTACCAGGCCGGCAACTATCATTTGTCGACCTACTGGACACCGAATTTGGAAGCCCAAAAGCAACCTGACCGTAATCGAGCAGCCTATGCGGAGCAATTAACCGATCTTTTGCATCAGGCTGTGGCTCGCTGCCTGCATAAAAAACGCGATATTGGCTTTATGTTGAGCGGCGGTCTTGACTCACGCTTGTTAGTGGGTCTGGCCGATCCTCAATACCAGCCATTTCACACTTTTACACGGGGCATACCGGGCTGTGACGATGTACGTTATGGACAGGCCATAGCTCACGAAGTAGGGTCAATTCATCACTTTGTGGAGATCGATCCTGATTTTTTAAGCCAACAGGCTGAGCGAGGCGTGCGGCTTACCGATGGCTTGATGGCGGCTACTGATTTTTATGAGCTAAGCACTATTGATCAAGTGGCATCCCACGTCAACACTGTGATTTTTGGTATCCCGGCTGCTCCACTAGAAGGACTGGGTTTGAATTCAAGCTTCTTTGATCTGAATATCGACCAAATTACGGAAAAGATCTATTCATCGCGTGGTGTCTTTATCTCTGATAAGATGCAGCCTCAGTTGTTCTCAGAGCGTTTCTATCACCGGATTAAAGGGGTTGTGGCCAAAAATCTCCAGCAAGTTTTGCAAGAAGCGCCGTTCGATTCGTCGCAGGCTAAGGCTGAATTTTACCTTTTGCGCCACTATAGCCCCCGATCCGCTATGCATGGTCCCACGCTAACCCGCAGCAAGGTCGAAACGTGCTTTCCTTTTGCCGATGCCGACGTCCTTGATTTTGTCTATACTATTCCGCTCGAATTACGCCTGGGGCGGCAACTGGAAATCGACATGTTTCGGTTTGTACCGGCGGGGCTATCGCGTATACCCTGGCAATACTCAGGCTTGCCGGTCAGGGCCAACCAAAGACGGGTGCGCATGCAACGTGTCCTGCATCGCGCTCGACGAGAACTGAGCTGGCTTTCTAAGGGGCTCATCGCTGCTCCTCAACGGAAAGAACAAGCCAACTGGCCGCTTTGGCTGCGCACTAACCTGCGTCCCTGGCTGGAAGATTTGTTACTCAGCCAGCGAACTTTAGAGCGCGGCTACTTCAACCCCGCAGGCTTAAAAGCTTTTCTTGATGAACATAGCCGCGGTCGCCAGGATAGAACCTATCAATTAGGTATGTTCGTGACCTTCGAACTCTGGAATCGACTTTTTGTTGATGGAGAAATAATCTAATTTAGGACTTACGCAGTTGGGTGTATCGAACCCGGTGACAGT
>JAGRBY010000466.1 GCA_020433835.1 Anaerolineae bacterium
GAAAACTTCGGTACGACGTTCAGGGCACGCTTCGCTCGGCAGCGTTCCGGAGTCGGCACAGACTTCGATCTCGACAATATTGGCCGGGCGCACAAAATTCTGAACCGGACGCCCTTCGTGGGCACGCTCCATAAAGTTGTGCCAAATAGGACCTGCTCCGGTTAGCCCGCTAACGTTAATCATCGGGGTGCGGTCAGCGTTACCAACCCATACGCCCGTGATGATATCGGGCGTATAGCCGATAGTCCAGTTATCGCGAAAATCGTTGGTGGTGCCGGTTTTCGCTGCTGCCGGACGCGACAGACGCAGGTAGCTGTTCTCGCCAAAGGAGATAGCGCGCGCCTGGTTATCGGCCATAATATCGGTTATTAAGTAGGCGTGTTCCGGGCGAAGTGCCTGTTTGGGCTGAGATCGGGGTGGTTCGATGACGCGCCCCAGGCCGTCGGTAATTTGCAAAATACTTGTCGGCGGCACCAAAACGCCGCCGTTGGCCATTGCCTGATAGGCTTCCGTCATCTCGATGAGTGGTATTTCGCCGCTGCCCAACGTCAGCGATAGACCGTAATAATCTTGATCCAACGTCGTGATACCCAACCGCGAGGCCATCTCCGTCAGCGCATCGACGCCAACCGCTTGCAGGGCTTTAATCGGCGGGATATTGTACGAGTTAGCCAGCGCCACCCGCAGCGAAACCGGCCCATGGAATTTATTGTCGTAGTTGTTCGGTTCATAGACGTTGCCGGCCCCATCGGGATATTTAACCGGCACATCCATAAACAAGGTGCTGGGCGTCCACCCCAGTTTTTCAAAAGTCGCCAGATAGGTTAGCGGTTTCATGGTTGAACCGGGCTGACGCGGACTAATGGCCATATTAACCTGCCCGGCGATGGCTTCATCACGAAAATCTTTACTCCCGACCAAGGCTAAAATCTGGCCGGTTTTGACATCTAAAGCCACCAACGCACCGTTGGTTACATTTTGACCGGCCAGCGAGTCGACCTGGCGGCGCACCTCTTCTTCGGCGATGTCCTGCAGCCGGGGGTCGAGCGTGGTTTGCACGCGCAGGCCCGGCTCCTGGTAAATATAAGAGGGCGGAATAAATCGCTCTAACTCCTGACGCACGTAGTTAACAAAGTGGGGCGCATCGAAAGCAGAGCCAAGGTCGCGTAGTTCATCGAGATTATCAAAGTGGGCGGCTGTCGCCTGGGCCGGGGTGATATAATTGGCCTCGGCCATCAACCGCAGCACATCGGCCTGCCTTGCCAGCGCACCTTCCGGGTTAACGTACGGATCGTGCACCGCCGGCGCCTGGGGCAGCCCGGCCAACAGCGAAGCCTCTGACAGGGTTAAATCTTTGGCCGACTTGCCAAAGTAGGTCTGCGAGGCGGCTTCGATACCGTAAGCCAGATTGCCGTAGTAGATTTGGTTGAGGTAGATTTCCAGAATTTGCCGCTTGGTATAGCGTCGATTAATTTCCACGGCCAAAACTGCTTCACGCACCTTACGGGTCAGGCTTCGCTCGGTGCGCTCTTCAGGGTCAAGCAGCACGTTGCGAGCGAGCTGTTGGGTGATGGTGCTGGCTCCGGAGACAACCTCGCCCTCGGTGACGTTGTAGTAAACCGCCCGAACAATAGCGATGGGGTCAACCCCCACGTTAGAATAGAAGAAGCGGTCTTCGGTAGCGATGGTGGCGTTAATCAAATCGGGCGAAACTTGATCGAGCGTGACAATGGTGCGCCGCCCGCCGGTGGGGTCGATAATCTCCCACAGGAGGTTGCCCTCGCGGTCCAAAATTTGGGTGGTGGCAAACTGAATCGTACGCGAGCGCAGTTGCTCGGCGGGTGGGAGTTCGGAAGCTATCCAGAAATAGATAACCACCCCGGCGGCTAAGCCGACAAACGCCAAAAGAACGCCGATCAGCGTGATGATTGAAAAACCGCGCATAAACCATTGCCACCAACTTTTTTTGGGGGCCGGTTTCGGGCCTGGCCGGGCCACAACTGTCTGCTGAAAGGCGGGATTCGGCACCGACGAGTCTCGGCGGCGAACCGGCGGCTGGGGGCGCGAAGGCTGATACGGCGGTGGAGCCGGTTTTTGGGGTGGCGGCGTGGTGGGCGGCTGCGCTGCCGCCGGTCGATACGATGTTGGAGTCGATTTTTTAGGTGGCGGTGTGGTTGGCGGCTGCGCTGCGGCCGACCGTCGAGGTCGTCGGGATAAAATTGTATTCTCAGGATCGTCCACAGGGCGGACAGGTCGGGTGGCATCCATGTCCGGTTCGTTCTCCGGGGACGGGTTGCGTGGTTTTGACGGATTGGTGTGATCCGGATCTGTTTTATTGATATCGCTCATAATACCCTAATTTACGCAGTAATAGTTATAGGACTTACGCATTTGGGCGGATCAAACAAGGTGACAGTCACTTAGAGGCGATAAATCGACCTGTTTGGGGCAAATAGACGCTCATTCTCACCAAAAAGTGACTGTCACCTTTTGAAGCGCGTAACTCCTAAGTTAATCTTCTGCCGTATAGACGTCATAAAACATCAATAAGTTCCTGAAAATTATAACATTGCGTAGATTAGAGAGTCAATCGTAAAAAAGCGCAGCACAAAACACGCCCTTTACAACACCCTAATTTAGCAGTAAGGGAGGGACGAACAAAAACAAGACTATAGGGTTGGCGGAGTCCGACTAATTTTGAGGATATAAGCCGCTTATTTTTTGTAACGGTAAATAATACGACCGCGGTCTAGATCGTAGGGAGAAAGTTCAACACGTACTTTGTCACCCAATAAAACGCGAATATAAAACTTTCTCATCTTGCCGGACAAGTACGCTAAAACAGTGTGGCCATTTTCTAACTCAACTGTAAAGCTGGTGTTAGGCAGTGCTTCAACAATTTTACCGTCTAACACCAATTTTTCCTGGGTTGCATCACTCATAAACTATCCTTTCTTAAAGATACAGGTAAATTCAAGGTTAAAGTTTGGGAATTTTGGAAAAAACAACCAAAATTACACCTTCTGATTGTAGCAGAGGGTCAGCCGCTTGTCAATTTTGGGCAAATCTAGCCTATGCATAGATTTATGAGATACAGATGAGACAAAAAATGTCTCATGATCGCGGCATAAAGCTGTTGGTTGGGGTGGCGTAAAGCTCTGTCGGGGGATGGCTCTTTTGTTCGCTTAAATCGTGACAAAATGCCAAAATGTCATTAAACAAAAGCTGTTGGTTAGTACGATGGCTGGCCGGTGAAGCATCGCCCCATGAAAAGAAATAGTGATCGCCCAGCATCACTTTGATTTGCTCAGAGTTAAACCCCAATTCATCCAAAAGATTGAGCGTATTATTCACATTAACCACTTTATCTTTATGGCCTAACGCCACCCGAAAACGAGACCAATCGCTGTGCTGTGGCATATTGGCCGCCATGCCCATCGCGTAAATAACCTGCGCCACGGTGCCAAAAGGCGTTTGATTGTATATGCGCAGATGCTCGCTTTTCACTTCGGGGCTGGCGCCGTTGCCCAAAATCTCGATAATATGGGGGGCCAGCGAGTTTTTAATGGCATTGAGTGAGGGCGGCAGTTTAACCCCCACCAGCCCCATTGTTTTAAAGAAAGCCCGACGCTGTACATCGTTATAAAACAGGGCCGGGGCCAGCGCGTAGAAACCATAGCGCTCGTTCTGCCAACCGGTTAGGTCTTTATAAAACAGCGCCGCCCCACTCATCGAGTGGCCGATAAAAAGGTAAAATGGCCGCTTTTCTGCGCTGGGATTGGGCGATGGCCACAGATCGATGGCCCGCAGCCACAGATCAACAGCCGCAATAAGGCCGGCCGGGCTGCACTGTTCCGGGCTGGGCGGATCGGTGATAAAAGGCGATGCCCCAAAACCGTTGACATCCAGATTGTAACAGATAAGCCGCTTATTTTTAACCGCCAGTTGAAGCGGCAGCTCTTCCCAAATGCGATGGCTGCCATCCCAGCCGTGTAAAAAGAAAATGTAGCCCTCGGCCTCGCTTAGAGCCTGGGCAAAGGGGCGTTGGTGGTAAGGGTGCTGGTAAAAGGTGGTTTCCCAATAAAAATCTGCCAGGCCGGTTTCTTGTTGAAAGCTTTCAAGCGTGATAGAGTGAGCTAATTCTTTTTCGTGAGCGACTTTCGAGAGCAGATAGCGATTGGTTTCGGCGTGGGTGTGGGCGTAATGGACGGCGGTTCTGATTTTGTGTTGTTTAATGTTATTTGTCATAGAGGATGTAGAATACATGAAAATTGATATCGACCATATTTAAATGTACTGAAAAGTTAGGAAATTTACAAAATGTATCACGTGAAGAAATGATTCTTGGGATGCATTTCTAGCTGTGCTATAATTGCGCGTTGGAGTAATCCAATACTTTTTAACGATAAAAGGAACCATAATGAGTCAATACTATCCTCCACAAGGCCCAATGTACCCGCCTGAGCAGGGACCGGAAGAATATTACGATGACGGGGATTACGAATACATCGATGATAGCAATTCTCAAAAGAGTCTTCTACAAACCAGTTTAGCCTTTATCGCCGGCGGATGTTTGGTGTTTATTTGCATTGGTGCTTGCCTGGGGCTGGGTGGTTTTTTGTGGATACTCGATCCCGGTGGCGGGGCGGCGGCTTCGGCTCCGGCTGAGGGCAGTGATATCGGCCTATCATTTGACGAGCCTGCTTATCCCCAAGAACCCGTGATCAACGACCTCAATATGCAGGTGACCGTCATGGAAACCAACCGCAACGCCTCCCTGGAAAGCTTACCCCCGGTTCAGGGCCGCGAGACCATTATTGTGACGATAGAATTGGTCAACGCGGGCGAAGAAGAAGCCAACTTCAATGAGCGTGATTTTTTGCTGGTTAACAGTTTTGAAGAAGTATACGAACCGGCGGTGGGCGCGGTAACGGGCGCATTGGGGCGCGGCACCCTGCCCCCCAACGAAGGTTTGGAAGGCCGTTTGGTGTATGAAGTTATCGAAGGGGAAGTTGACTTGCGGCTTTTGTGGGATGTGGGCCGCGACAGCCAACCCCGCTATATTTATATCGAGTAAGGGGTGAGCGCCTTATGAAAAAACTTCTGATTGCCACCAACAATCCGCATAAATTAGAAGAATATCGCGAAATCTTTGCCGCTTTGCCGCTAACCATCACCAGCCTGGCCGAAGAAGGCATCGAACTTGACCCCGAAGAAACAGGCACCACTTTTGTAGCCAACGCCATCATTAAAGCCGAAGCGTTTGCTCAAGAAAGCCATCTCCTGACGTTGGCCGATGACTCCGGCCTGGAGGTTGATGCCCTCAACGGCGAGCCGGGTGTTTACTCCGCCCGCTACGGCGATACGCATAAAGATGATCACATTGGTCGCTACCAAATTGTGCTTGATAAGCTGGTGGCCAACAACGTGCCCTGGGCCGAACGCACCGGCCGCTTTCGCTGCGTGGTGGCTTTAGCCAGCCAAGAAGACGGCGTCATTGGTACGGTTGACGGTGCCGTGGAAGGCTACATCGGCTACGAGCCAAAGGGGCAAAACGGCTTCGGCTACGATCCCATCTTCTACTTCCCGGAGTTTGATAAAACCCTGGCCGAAGTCCCGGCCGAGCTAAAGCACACCGTTAGCCATCGCGGTCGCGCCGCCCGCGCGGCTATCCCCATCATCGAGGCTTACCTCAACCGTTGATAAGACGGTTTGCTCCATTCAAAAAAAATCCACAGAATGACACCGATTGACTCAGATAGATTTCCCTTCTTGATCATCTATCTGAGTTAATCGGTATCTCCTGTCGATCGAAAACTCCCTTAGCTAAAACCTCTGAGGTTCATGAAAACACTGATTTTCTACTGTCCAACCTCAAATTCATCACTCTCAAG
>JAGRBY010000467.1 GCA_020433835.1 Anaerolineae bacterium
CCTCTACCTCTCGAACAGTGACTGTGGAGGTCAGATGATAAGCCATAATGTCCAGATGTGTTTCAATAGAGAGAGAAGGATTTAAAGAGACTTATAACAGCCATGCCTAAATTACGTTTGAATCCGAAAACTATTCTGGTGGTCCTTGTAGCAGTGGTAGCTGTGCTAAGTATTGTTGGCTATCGCTATTATCTTTACCAAACCCGTCCTGATAATGTCAAAGCCGAGGAATTCATTACTAACTTCAAGGATGCCACAAATGCAAAGGAACGTCTTGAAAATTTAGCCGGTCTGTTTAGGCTCCAAGGATATCAAGATCAGGCCCGTGAGCTCTTTTTTGAGTTGAATACATTAGACCGGCTCGTCATGTTTCTAGGCTTAAGCAAGCCCTTCTTTGAGTTGAACACATTAGACCGGCTATTCCTGTTCCTAAGATTAAGCAAGCCGCAACAAGTTGGATCTGATGTCTTGACCGTAGTAGAAGGAGTTTATCAGGATCGGCGTTTGGAAAATAATCCGGAACACAATCAGTTGCAGGAAACAATGGCTGATGTACTAGATCAAGTGGGAAAAGAGAAGGAAGCTGAGGATACCGCACCTGGTGCACAAGTCATTGCAAGAGAAATCAAGTTCTGGATGACAGGTCGTGAAAAAGCAACTCAAGGGAATTTTGAGGAGGCTGTAGAGCAATATAACTTAGCATCAGAGCTAAACAATAGTAATCTAGGGCTTTTGCTCGACCGAGGGGTGGCCTATGCCAACTTGGGTGAACATAAATATGCGCTGACTGATATTCAGCAAGTCGTTGAGTTGGATCAACAGCAGGTAGATAAGGTAAAAGCCACGATAGAAGCAAATTCTGACCTATTTACCTATATAGGACAGCATCGCAGGGAGACCGAGGCTATTGCCACTTGGTTTCCAACATTGACGCCCACAGCGATACCAACGGCTACCCCTACCTCAACGCCTACGCAAACGCCTACTTATACACCAACTAATACACCCACAACCACCCCTAGCCCTACTCCTCTCACACCAACAGTTACTCCAACCTCAACTCCAACCGCTGCCCAACGATCCTCACCTACCCCCCCACTTCCAACACCCACGCTTCCCCCCACAGCTACCTCGCCTCCCGTAATTAATGGAATTTTAGCTATCCCGATCGATGATAGGGCCGGTCATTATGATCTCTGGATTTATGAACTTCCTTCCGGTGAAGTAGTGAGCAAGATTTCTAAAATTCACCAACCTAACTTTAGTTCTGATGGTACCAGGTTCGTTGTCCATAACCAAGACCAAGGTCATATTTGGGAATACAATGCAAATGGCAGTGGGGGGCGACGCATCACTGATTTTGCCGACGATCAGCACCCTTTCTATAATCCCGATGGTAATAGTATTACTTTCAATAGGGGTAATCTTCAAGGCGAAAATGAGTGGCAGACTTTTGTTCGTTATGGCCTAGGGCCAAATGATCAGACTTACTCACTAAAGGTGGGTTTGTGGGATTTTTTTAACTACGGTAGCCCAATGTTCCCATTATGGGATATCGATCATGCCATCATTTTTCGAGGGTGCGATACGTGGAATTCTGGAGGCGGCCAAATCTGTGGTATTTGGAAAAAGGGTCAGGACAATACCACTCCCAGCTCTCTCATCAATGACAGTTCAGGCATACCTACCGATACACAAGGAACCAATTTTGTTTATATGTCTCACGCCACAGGCAATTGGGATGTCTATTCCATCTCAATCCATGGGGGGCAGGAAATCAACCTGACTCAGAACCCGGCCGAGGATGGATTAGGTACAATATCACCCGACGGCAAATCAGTTGCATTTGTCTCGAATCGTGGTGGTCGCTGGGGAGTGTGGGTTGTCCCGATTAATGGTGGTCCTGCTCAAAATCTTTCTTTCATTGAGATTCCAGGTTGGCCTGGTGAATGGACAAACGAACGCATTTCCTGGGGACCCTAAGGCGGCTAAATCATTCGAACTGAGATTAAAAAGATGGGGGAAATTATGGACCTGCAAACAGAAACTTCACCTTTTTTTCAAGCTGGCGGTGCTTTGCCGCTTAATGCTGTTTATGTTGAACGCCCCGCGGATCAGGCTCTGTTTCAGGCCACAATAAGAGGTGAATATTGCAATGTCCTCACTCCCCGGCAAATGGGCAAATCTAGCTTGATGGTCCGTACGGCTGATCGTTTAAGATCAGCTGGAGTATGCACAGCAATACTTGATCTGACCGATATTGGCGCTGATGAAGTTAGTGCTGAAGAGTGGTACTTTGGCCTAATCAGTTCTCTAAAGCAACGGCTCGGTCTAGCTGTTGATGAACGAAGATGGTGGAGTGAGCATACTCAAAAAGGGGCAGTGCAGCGCTTTTCCGATTTCTTACGGGATGTTATCTTGACAGAAATTACTCAACCGGTTGTCGTGTTTATTGATGAGATCGACTCTACGCTCAGCTTACCTTTCGCCGATGATTTTTTTACAGCCATTCGTGCAGCCTATAATGCTCGCGCTTCTGAGTCGACCTATAAACGATTGGCTTTTGTCCTCCTCGGTGTAGCTCGTCCAACCGATCTAATTAAGAATCGTTCCCGGACACCTTATAATGTGGGATTAGCGATTGACCTAACTGATTTCAGCCTGACTGAAGCAGGCGTATTGTTGCCTGGTCTGGCCACCGCCTCTGAAGATCAGGCCGAAACAGTTATGAGGCGAGTACTGTATTGGACTGGGGGTCACCCATATCTTACGCAAAAAGTCTGCGCTACGCTCATTACTACTCACAACGACCACTGGGTTGACGAACAAATTGATACTCTGGTTAAGCGCCTATTTCTTTCAGATGAAGCTCGTAAGGAGAGCAACCTACAATATATTGGCGACCGTATTCGGGAGAGCAATGATCGGGAAAAATTACTACAGGTATATGACAACGTTCTGGCTAATAAGTCGGTTATTGATGAAGAACGTGATCCGATTAAAAGTCAACTCAAAATAATCGGTCTGCTCAAAGTAACCCCGCAAGGCAATTTGATCGTGCGCAACCGTATCTATGAGGCTGTATTCGACTTACAATGGGTTAGGTCTAATATGCCCAAAGTGACGTCTAGTAGAGTGACCCTCATTGCAGCTTTTGTCATCGTTATTGCTTTGGCTTTCGGAGGAGTATTGTTCTATCGTCTGCAGAACAGTGAGCAAATTCAGGCTCAAACCTACACGCAAAACTTCATTGACGCCCAAAGTGCTGCCGTACGCATTACTAGTTTAGCTGGATTGTTCCAGTTGGGAGGTCAGTTTGAAGCCAACGCTCACAAAATGTTTTTTGCTTTGGCTCCAGATCAACAATTGGCTTTATTTACAGATCTGGCTGCTCCAGAACAAATAGCAGCAGACCTACTAACTGTCATAAAAGGCGTATACACGCATCTTGAAAACACCAACCTTCATAACGACCTATTACAGGCAATGGTCGATAATTTGAACAAGATCGAAGACGCTTTTCCCGATTCACGGCTTCTCAATAGTGAAATCAAAGCCTGGCTAGAAGGTCGGCAGAAGACCCAGTCAGGTGAAAACGAAACGGCTATAGCAGCTTATAATCGGGCTATTAATTATAACGATCAGAATCCAGGTGTTTATCTTGATCGCGCTATAGCCTATACTCAGATGGAACAATACAATGAGGCTTTAGTGGACCTTAATGATATGTTAGAATTGGATCCTAACCGTCAAGCGCAAGTAGCTAATTTTATACAATCAAATCCTGCTTTAAATAATTATCTAGAAAGTCATCAAAACGATTTTCCGACATTAGTAGATTTGCGTAAAGGCTGAAAATCTATCACTCCTATAGCGTTGCCATACTCCAGACGATAGGGCTAAACTATGCGACCAAAACCTCCAGATCGATTGCTGTTGGCCTCGAAAAAGGAATCTTCCTAATTCATAAGGATTGGACTTAAATGCGCATTGAGGGAGTGTTGCACAATACCACTTGCGAACTGATCTTTCTAATGTCCACCTGTCTGGCAGTGAGGCCATATCCAATCGAGGTATGGCAGCTTTATGGGGCCGATACACTTAGCTTCGGCTTCTTAGAGAATATATTTAGCCTGGCGTAAAGTTATCTATCTGTTTACCAACCCAGGTGACAGTTCTTATCAATCAGATAGCTTTTCGGCGAGAACGTGTCAGTCACCTGAATTCGATAATTCGTAGGTGACAGTCACTTTTTAATGATTTCTAGAGTTTTAAATTAGCCTAATTTATCCCTTTTTGAAGTGACTGTCACCTTTTTTCGAACTCAAGTTAGTAGTAAGCGAATGATCGTGGGGTTGTCGATGGTTCAAACCCACACTTGCTCGTATTCCATCATCGTCTTTCGATTATCCTTTCCATAAAACGGCTGTATAATAGTAATCCATTGTAGCTATCTTACGCAACAGTTACCTATTATGGTCTGGCATAGCCTAAAGTTACGCTGTCCTGAATGTGGGGCATTACTTGAAGAGTTGGCCTCAGGGTCTGGGTCGGATGAGGGGCAGTACACGGTTTTGACCTGTGACTGTCAAGCCTATCCGGTGATCGCCGGGATTCCTATCATCCAGCCCGGTCGGGGTGGCCGTTCCCAAAAAAGTAATGCTCATCTGGTTAGTCTGATTAGAAAAGGGGCTTACCAGGAAGCGCTGCAAACTGTTTTATTACCGCCACCGCCGCCCGCGCCTGAACTGGCCCCGGCCTGGCTCAAAGCTCTGCCGTCACTTAAAGGTATTAGAGCACTCAAGTTTCAAGCTCACCACCGGGCTGTGACCAGCCAGCGTACGAAACTGTCGGCTAACTTGCTGAACCCCGACCATCCGTTGACCGCCTGTGAATTTATGGATCGCTATTATGCGCAAGCAGGCGAGACAAGGCGGGATGTGCACGACTATTTTGCCTATCGCTTTGGGCAGCCGCGGCATCTTATCGCGCTGGCCTTTGCCAGTTTGATCGATCAGCCGAGCGGCCCTATTTTGGAATTGGCCTGTGGGTGTGGTCATATTACGCGCGGACTGGTTCATAGAGCCAACGACCAGCTGGTAGTGGGTGTGGATCGTAATTTTTTCGTCCTCTATGTGGCCAAACATTGGGTGGCCCCGGAGGCGGTTTATATCTGCGGCGATCTGGATATGCCTCTGCCTTTTTCGGATGCGCTGTTTTCTACGGTATCCTGCACCGACGGCTTCCATTACCTGAGCAATAAAGCGGGTTGTATGCAAGAGATTCGGCGTGTTTTGCAGCCGGATGGCCTTATGCTGCTCAATGTTTTGCGCAATGCCTATATCGACTACGCTCAAGCCGGTCAACCGCTAACGCCGGAAGCGTATGCGCAGTTGGTGGCGGATCTGCCCCATCGCCTGGTGAGTGATGCTGAGGTACTGGATCGATATTTGCATCGTCAGGGGCCGGCCCTGGAAGCGCAAGTCGATTCGGCCCGGCTCAAGCAGGAGCCAATCCTATCGCTCGTGGCATCACGCCGGACAGAGATCTTTCAGGATTATGGGCCTTTTGATCATTGGCCGCATGCCGAGCGTCCGCTGCAATTGAATCCACTTTACCAGGCCGAAAAGGATGCCCAGACCGGCCAAATCGCGCTTAAGCGAACATTCCCCTCGGATTTCTATCAAGAAGATCATGCCGAGTCGCTTTATTATTTGCCGGAACAGGAGATGGTCTCTGCCACTTTTTTTGATGATCTTGGGCAGAATCCGACGCCGGAAATCGAGGCGCTCATCGGTCGCTGTGTGGTTTTAGGGATGCCGTCTAACTATGCACCCCTTTGAAACACTGATGCCATTAAGTAGTGACTGGCGTTGGCCCCCCTACCCCCCC
>JAGRBY010000468.1 GCA_020433835.1 Anaerolineae bacterium
TATTGGCCGTTTCAGAGTCGCCGGCCTGGGCTGCTTCATCGATTTTAGCCGTAACCAGCTCGAAAAAGCTGAAGTCGAGCAGTTCGTAGTTATCGGCAATCAGGCGTTCGCGCTGCTCGTTGTTGCGGGCTTCGCGCATCTGCTCAAGCAGATTTCCCTGCCGCTTGGCGACGGCTTCGCTCATTTTGGCATCGAGCTGCGCCACGGCGATTTGTCCCTGAGAGCTGGACTTAGCCAGGTGTTCGCGCAGGGCAAACAGCATCTGTGCTCTGGCGTCATCGCCCGTCATTTGAGCCGATTGAATGTAGCTGGTGAACAGTTCGAAAAAGTCGTAGTCGAGTTCGGTATCGTATTGGTCGATATTCTTTTGAAAGGTCGCTTCATCGGGGCTGGTCAGAAAAGTTTCGATGAGCTGGGCTTTTTCCGCCTGGAGCTGTCGCTTCTCAGCGGTGATGCCCTCCGACTCGAGGATTGCTTCGACCATAGTTTCAAACGTGTTGAACCGGGTCGGGGCGAAAAGGTACGATTTCCGTTGATTGGCGGGCAGATCGTTGATTAAAACGTTGGTTAACGACTGAATAATCTCATTCTGGGTTGAAGCATCCAGGCTGGATTCGGGTGGGGCCAGGACAAAAGCCGTCTCTCTTTCTAAATCATAATACAGAATGGGAACCGTTGGCGTGATGTTCGTTTGGCACCGAACACATTGGGCATCGTTAAGGCGCTCTTCTAGAAAAGCGGTTTTAGCAACCAAATCCTGCCCATTAACAATGTCCTGAATCATCACATCCGATTCGGTACCACATTCCGGACAAAGTATCGTTATGCTTTGCTGCGTAGACATAGTAATCTCCCTTGATTATATTGACGATGGTAAACGATAACGTGTCTTATTTGAACTTCAGCATTAACGGGGGATAATTATCTTACAGGTTCGAGAAAGAAAAGTCAAAGTTATCAAAAAAGTTCAACGGGGCAAGGAGACAGCTAAGATTGGTCCAGTTTCCTTATCGAGGGCGTATTATCACCAAAGTAATCTACTCATTTGAGCCGTTTTCTCAACAAAACAGCGAAAACTGGACCAATCTATTCTTAACACGCCCCAGACTGACCCGGTATGACCGCACTGAATGTTAGAACACTTGAGTTGAAAGAATACAAGCACTTTGAACGTTTACGCCAAAATGAAACACCCTGGCCTTACGTAACCGATGCTTTCACCTATATTTGGGATCTGGCCTACGAAATTGTTCCCCGAGCCATGCTAACCGTGGAATTTGAGAACCAATGGGCCGGTAGTGCCGGGTATGCACTGGTCGAAAATGATCCGGATCTGGCGTTTCTGGGGATTATGATCAAGCCCGAGTACCGGCGCCAGGGGTTGGGCCAAGAAGCGTATACCAAGCTGATCGACCGCTTACGCACGCGCAAAATTCGGCGCGTCTTAACGATTGTGAATACGTGGCAGGAAGCCGGCCACGAATTTGTGACTCAACATGATTTCCACGAAATTGGCCGAACCATCTACTGCGAACTTGATACAACAGCAGTTGACCTGGGGGCCTGGGCCAATCCGGATGAGATTGTTACCGGGCAAAACTTGCGCTTTAGTACCCTTAACCGCTTTCCGCGTCGAGGGCTGGCCGACCGACTGCTGCCCATCTGGAATCGAACCCGGCCCGACCAACCCCAGCATTGGCCCTACGTGCCGGTCAGCGCCAACCGCTTTGAGCGCGAAGTATTGGCCCCTGAAGCCATTTCCTGGGAGCACTCTTTCGCCCTTATCACCGCCGAAAACCAAATAGTCGGCCTCAACCTGAATATTCCCACAGCCGAGAACCAGCTTTTTACTTTCTACACCGGCATCGATCCTGATTTTCGAGGAAAAAAACTGGGGCTGGCCCTCAAACTGAAACTGATAGAGCACGCGCAGTCACAAGGTTTTGCCGGTCTCGCTGCCGAGAACGACGCCGGTAATACGGCTATGTGGCGCATCAACAATCAGCTTGGATTTATGAGCATATTGGAGATGGTGACCTATCAAAAACTATTAGAAGCCTAAGACTTAGGTGACCGTCATTTGAATAGGAGAAATCAGTTTACTTGGAGGGAGATAGAGGTTAATCATCGACAATATGTGACTGTCACCTGACCTTATTACGAAAAAGGAGAGACACCATGACCGACTATTATTATGATTATCAACAAGTTCCACTCAGCGTAGCGGATGAGGCCTTTCGAGATTTTTACCACAATATTGAGTTCATCAGCATCCTCGACCTGCTCAATGATTTAATCGAGCATTGCAATCGCTGGTGTGATGAAAACCAGGCCTTTAGCGAAGAGGACCATCGAGAGCCGGTCATCAGAAAATTGCAGGCTTATTTACACGAACGTTATAGCAACGAACTGATGGAACTCTTGGAGCTGGAAATCATCAAAAACCGAGAGAAAATTGAACGTATGATTGATGTACAACAGCGTAAAAACTAACTATCACCACGAGTAAGGAATAGGAAGTAAGAGTAACGTGCTACTCCCTACTCCTTGATTAAGAAAATGAGGCAATCGTGACACATATTAAAATTCAACGCAGTACGGAAGGACCGTGGGTGAGTGTTGAATGGCTACATGAGGAAAATCGCTCCGGCTGGGTAAAGATCCAAGAGGGCGAGCAGGAACCGGAATGGGTGAGAGAGCAAGAAGTTCATCCGGCCGATCAAGTGGTGTTGAAAGTTGAAAGATTAGCGCGAACCCGCTACGAATGGGTGCCGCAAGAAGATATCAAGGGCAGTCCGCTGGCGGAGCGCATAGGCAAGAAACGCACCATTGCCGGGATTGTAGAAGATCTGCGGCAAAGCCAACAGGCTTTTCTCGATATTTTAGACGAGATTATCACAGACAATATCATTTACCAGCGCCCGACCGGTGCGGAGTGGTCAATTGCCGTCGTCCTGGCCCATATCATCGAAGCACGGCACTATTATGCCGATGAGGTGCAAAAGGTGGTGGACAAGTCGGGAGCCATAATGGGCCGGACAGTTGAACACGAGAAGCGCCTGCAAAGCATCGAACAGGGCGAAGACCGCACATTCGATGATCTACGCGAGGGTTTGCTCGCCAGCCACCAGCATATGGTGCAAACGTTAAACGCGATGCACGATACTGACCTACAGCGTGAGGGTGTCCACATCATGGTTGGCCCACAACCCCTGCTCGATTTTATTGAGCGTTTTATGGTCAACCACGACCACATCCACGCCGAACAAGCCGCTGCGCTGCTGTTTGAGCTTGAGGGTTAAACAATATTTAACCCTCACCCCGTCGCTAACGCGACTCCCCTCTCCCAGATTGGGAGGGGGGTTGGGGGTGAGGGCTACATTCAAAGGAGAAAAAATCAATGCCGATTTATGAATATTGCTGCAAATCATGCGGCGTAAACTTCGACAAATTCCAGCGCATCGAGTCCGAACCGGTCGCCGAATTTGAGTACTGCCCCAACCACCACGAAGGCTGCGACATTCAGCGCGTCATATCCGCTCCGTCCCTGGTCAAAGGTACAGAGACCACCAACGCAGACACGGCAACAACTGCCAATCAAGGTACGCCCACGACACAAAACCAAACACCTGAGACATTAATGGCCCAACGCACCCAAAGCCTACAGCAGCAGTTCCAACAGCGATTACAATCGTTTATGCAGTTCAAGAAAAAGCATGATGGGAAATAGATGATTGGAGACTGGAGATTAGAGATTGGGAGATTGGAGATGAGGAGATTTCTGAGGCTAATCTCCTCATCTCCTTATCTCCCAATCTCATCTCCTAATCCCCACCCTTTTGTCGGATTGTGCAATTTCCACCTTCGCCCACGCCGCGAGAATGTCGCGGTTCCAGGGCAAGCGCGTTTTGAACTGCTCACTCAAGTCTGCCGCATCAACGATGAGGGGATCGATTGCCCTCAAGCTGCGAGCTTGCTCTAAAACCATCTGGTGGGCGGTGATGAGCGCGGACTGGGCCTCGTCGACATGTCCCCAGGCCAGCAAAATTTGATAATGGTTCCAATACAACCGCTGCGCCGCTTCCAGGCCATGTTTGCGGCCCCGCAGTTGGGCGATGGCCTGGTAGGTATACCGTGAAGCTTTGTCCAATTGGCCGAGTTGGTAATAAGCAACCGCCTGGTACGAACGAATTTCGATGAGACGGCGGTGGAAGGTGTTCTCGCCTAGCGTCTGGGCTTCCTCGAAATGGGCCAGCGCTTGATCGGGGTTATTACGCTTCAAATACAAATGGCCCAGACAGCATTCAATATCGACCAGCCGCGAGGTTTGGCCCATCTCCCGGCAGATAGCACCGGCCTGTTCGTATTCGGCCCTAGCTTGCTCCCACTTATCGCGGAATATGTCATTCAAATTGCCCTCAATAATCAAGCCCGCCGACATCGCCCGTTGAAAACCGGTTCGGTCGCACAAATTGAGCGCCTGTTGGTTGGTGGCCTGAGCCTTTTCCACATCGCCAAACAGCAGACAACTGTAAGCCACGCCGATCATCGACCAAATCAGGGCGTCTTGATGATTTCCGGCCCGAGCATAGCGCTCTGCATCTTTGAAGCAAAGCAAAGCCTGGTTAAAGCGGTTGTTCATAAGATGAGTGCCGCCCATATTGATCAGGCAAAATGCAGCCTGGCGCGTGCGACCGATGCCGGAGAACTTGTTAAGAGCCTCCTCGTAATGCTCCAACGCCTGCTCGTATTGGCCAATATCGCGATCACAATTGCCCAACGCTTGCAAAATGTATCCCTCAGCCGAGTCGTTGCCCAGTAAGCGAGCCAGCCCCAAACCTTCCATAGCTGCCAGACGCCGGTGGCTCAACTCGATGGTCTTCCGCAAATAAACAAGCTGCTGCACAATAATTTGTAGTTGATCTTCCTTATCGCCCCAACTGACAACTTCGTGGGCCACCGTATTGAGGGCCAACCGCTGCTTTTCGTGACGGCCCAGCATGTGATAAATGCGGGCCTGGTTGAGCAGCAGGTTCCAGCGCTGTCGCAGCATATCGGGCGGCGTTGCCTCACCGGCGGGGCTGTAGAGATGCTCCCAATGGGCCAGCGCCTGCTCAAAGCAGGCTAACGCAATCGGCAGGGCGTAGACCGTTTGGGCCTGCTGCCCGGCCTGCTGGAGATAAAGCAGCGCCTTGTCCGACTCGAAGGCCAGATGAAAGTGATGGGCCAGCCGCTCGACTACTTTTTCTTCTTGACCGACGTAAAGCTGCTCTAACGCCTGCCCCACCCGCCCGTGCAAACTACGGCGACGGGCTTTGTTCAACTCGTCATACACCACCGCTCGGATGAGATCGTGGCTAAAGTCATAGCGATAAAAGCCGCTCAGGTCTGATGTTGGCGTTGACTCCGGTATCTCGCGAATAAGATGGCGAGCCAGCCAGTTGTCGAGACAATCGAGAATAACTTCGAGGGAAACCTGGCTAGCGGCTTGCAGCAACTCGACTTCAAACTCGCGGCCGATAACGGCAGCAATCGACAAGAGCTGCTGGCTGGCCGAGGGCAGTCGCGCCACGCGCCGCCGGATACGGGTCTGGACTTTAACCGGAATAAGCACCTCTTGGCCCAGCGGCCCTTTCGAGAAGGAGACATTATTGGCCGTGGCCGAACGCGGCCAACCTTGTTCTTCCAGCTCGCGGAGCGTCTCAAACAAAATAAACGGATTGCCCTCACTGATTTGGGCCAGGAACAGCGCCAGCCGGTGGGGATCGGCTACGTCTTGCGGCAGCGTGCTTACAATTTCAGCGATAGCCTCTTTTGAAAGGGCCGATAGATACAGCTCTTCTAAAAGCGCCTCATCGAGCAGCATCTGCCGCAGGG
>JAGRBY010000469.1 GCA_020433835.1 Anaerolineae bacterium
ACGGACAGCCGGTACCGATCGGGGTGGCCGGTGAACTGTATATCGGTGGGGTGCAGGTGGCCCGAGGCTATCTGCACCGGCCGGAACTAACCGCTGAGAAATTTATCGCCAACCCGTTCGGAGCCGGCCGACTGTACCGAACAGGCGATTTGGCTCGGTGGCGGCCGGATGGCAACATCGAGTTTTTGGGCCGGCTGGGTCATCAGATCAAGATCAGAGGCTTCCGGGTTGAATTGGGCGAGATTGAGACGCTCTTGAACCAGCATCCGCTGGTCGAAAGCAGTGTCGTGCTGGCACGTAAAGATGTTCCGGGTGATAAACGACTGGTGGCCTATGTCGTGGCTCAACCGGTCGCCGTTGATGAAGGCACCTTAGTCGAAACTGACAGCCTATCGCTGGCTGCGGAACTGCGACCGTATCTTAAACAACACTTACCCGATTATATGGTGCCCGCAGCCTTTATGTTATTGGACAGCTTCCCCTTGACGCCCAACGGTAAAATCGACCGCAAGGCTCTTTCTGCGCCGGAATGGCTCGGCGGATCGGCCTATGTGCCACCCCAGACCCTCACCCAAGAGAGGCTGGTCGCCATCTGGGCTGAAGTACTGAGGGCTGATCAGGTGGGTATTCAAGCCGATTTCTTTGAACTGGGCGGCCATTCGCTGCTGGCGACCCAAGTTATCTCCAGAATACGGGCCGCTTTCCAGGTTGAGTTGCCCTTGCGGCGGGTCTTTGAATATCCCACTGTGGCCGAGTTGGCCGCCCAAGTGGAGCAGGCGTTACCGACAGCCCTGCCGCCGATTGAACCCGTCGCCCGGTCGGAGCGACTGGCTTTGTCCTTTGCCCAACAACGGCTCTGGTTCTTGGACCAACTCGGCGCCGACAGCGCTTACAATATGCTGGCGGCGCTCAAATTGACCGGGCCCCTCAATATTACGGCCCTGCAACAGGCCCTGCAAACTATCGTTGACCGGCACGAAGTCCTGAGAACCACCTTTGCCACGGTGGCCGGTCAGCCTGAGCAGATCATTGCCTCACCGGTCGCGATTGGCCTCCCTATGGTTGAGGTTCAGGCTGACGCGATCACCGGTCTGGTTCAGCAAGAAATGCTGTCCCGCTTCGACCTGACCCAGGACCTGATGTTGCGCACCTGCCTGCTGCGGCTGTCGGCCCAGGAACATGTGCTGCTGGTGACCTTTCATCATATTGCTAGCGATGGCTGGTCGATCGGCGTCTTTCTGCGAGAACTGGCCGTTCTGTATCAGGTTTTTGACCACAACCAACCCTCACCGCTGCCGCCCTTGCCGATTCAATACGCCGACTTTGCCCACTGGCAGCGCCGGTGGTTGCAAGGCCATGTGTTGAACCGCCAGCTCAGCTACTGGCAGCAACAGTTGGCCGGCGCACCCCAGCTCTCCGCCTTGCCAACCGATCGGCCGCGTCCGGCCGTCCAAACTTTCCGAGGGGGGGCTATTCCCGTTACCCTCAGCCCTGAGCTGACCGAACAGATCAAGCGACTAAGCCAGCAGAACGGCACAACCCTGTTTATGACCTTGCTGGCGGCCTTCAAGGTGTTATTATATCGCTACAGCGGGCATACGGACGTCGTAGTGGGTTCGGTCATCGCCAATCGTAACCGCCAGGAAATTGAAGGGCTGATCGGCTTTTTTGTCAATACCTTGGCGCTACGGACTGATTTATCCGGCGACCCTTCATTCACAGAGTTGTTAGACCGGGTCAAAGCGGTCACTCAGGCGGCCTATGAGCATCAGGATGTGCCGTTTGAGCACCTGGTTGAGGTGCTGCAACCGGATCGGCACTTGAGTCATAATCCGCTGGTGCAGGTAAACTTTATCTTACAGAATGCGCCGCTGGCGTCGGTAGTCCTTCCTGGTTTGGAGGTCAACCCGCTGGCGATCACAGTCGAGCGGACGCGCTTTGATGTAGAATTCCATCTGTGGGAGATTGATGATAGTTTGCAGGGGCAACTCATCTATAACATCGACCTATTCGAAGTCACGACCATTCAGCGTATTATCGATCACTACCAAACCTTGCTCACAAGCATTGTGACCGCTCCTGACCAATCGATTGCTGAACTGCCATTGCTGACCGCAGGGGAGCGGCAACAACGCCGGATTGACTCGACCAAGACGTGGTTACCCGATGACAATATCGAGTTTTCGGGGCAAATCGATCATCAGGTCGAGCTACGGGGCCATCAGATTGAACTGAATGAAATTGAGGGAGTCTTAAGCCAATACCCGAACGTTGACAGTTGCGTTGTTGTCGCCCGTGAAGATACTCTAGATGATAAACGGCTGGTGGCCTACGTAGTGGCCCATCCCCCGGATCAAGGCATCGAGACCGGTCAGGTGGGTCAGTGGCAGACTACGTTTGACCAAACCTACAAACATCTGGCTGCACCCACCGACCCGACTTTCAATATCACCGGCTGGCAGAGCAGCTACACCCGTCAGCCCATCCCGGCGGTAGAGATGCAGCGTTGGGTCGAGGCCGCGGTGGCTCAGATTATGGCCCTTAAGCCGGAGACGGTGTTGGAAATTGGCTGTGGAACCGGCCTGCTGCTGGCCCGAATAGCCCCGCACTGCTCAGTCTATCATGGCACCGACTACGCCCAAGAAGCGTTGGCCTATGTCGCTGGCTTGCAACAGTCGCTACCCGAGTTGGCCCACGTCACCTTATCTCACCGGACGGCAGACGATTTCACCGGCCTGGCAGCCGACAGCTTTGATACGATCATCTTAAACTCCGTCATCCAATATTTCCCCGGCATCGATTATTTATTGGAAGTATTAGCCGGCGCTCTGCAGGTTCTCAAGCCAGGCGGGCGTATCTATCTGGGCGATGTGCGCAGTTTACCTCTATTGGAAGCCTATCACGCCTCCGTCCAGTTCTATCAAGCCGAAGATGATTTATCGCTGGCTGGCTTACGGCAGCGGGTGCAGCAACATCTGCTCGATGAGAACGAACTGGTCATCGACCCGGCCTTTTTCCGGGCCTTACCACAGCACTGGCCCCAAATCAGCCGAGTCGATATCCAGCCTAAAGCCGGTCAGGACCACAATGAGTTAACGCGATTTCGTTATGAGGTAATCCTCCATGTGGCCGAGACGATCCCAACTGCAAGCGACCGCTCAGCCCCGGCGATTGAATGGCTCGATTGGTCGCAGCAACAACTCACGCTGACCGGGGTTCGACAGCATCTGGTGGAGCGTCAACCGGCCCGGCTGGGGTTGCGGGGGGTTCCCAATGGCCGGCTGGTGGCAGAATGCCACCTGTTGGCCTGGCTGGCCACCGGCCACCCAACCCAGAGCGTGGCTGGCCTACGGCAGCAGTGGCCGGTCGATCCGACAGCCGTCGAGCCAGACCAGTTCCGGCGCTTAAGCGCGGAGTTGCCCTACCACATGACCGTCACCTGGTCGGATGTCGAGCCGGGGCAAGGCCGGTTGGATGTCCTTTTCATCCGCCACGACGCGCCCCAGGCCGTCGAACCGGCAGCGACGCATCCTTTCAAACCTTGGTCAGCGTATGCCAACAATCCACTGCGAGGGCAACTCAGTCGGGCGCTGATCCCCCCGCTGCGCGCTTATCTCCAGGAGAAATTACCGAATCATATGGTTCCCTCCGCCTTTGTGCTGCTGGATGCCTTCCCGTTGACGCCCAACGGCAAAATCAACCACCGGGCGCTGCCGGCTCCAAAGAGCAACCTCAATCTCCCGACGGCTGAAGGCTCGTATCACGACTTTGTGACCGGTGAAGAAGGGGACCAGCAATTGGCCTATCAACCGCAACAGATCTTCGGGGAGATACCGCGTTTATCATTACCCCTGGACCGGCCCCGACAGCCAGTCCAAAGCTTTAGGGGTGAAATCGTTGCAGCCCAACTCGGTCCGGACATAACTCGGCAAGTGTATGCCCTAGCCGAAGCGAGCCGGGTCAATGAGTCCACGCTCCTGCTGGCCGTCTTTAAGGTCCTGTTATATCGCTATACGAGCCAAACGGATATTTTGGTAGGTTCACTCGCCGCCGGTCATCCTCAGCAGCGGACTGAAGCAACCATCATTAATATGGCGGCTATTCGCAGCCAGTTAGACGGCGCCGCCACCTTCTTCGACTACTTGAAACACCTTCAGGAGATTGTCGTCGATGCCCTCGATTACAGCATCTCCCCCTTCTCCCGGTTGGTGGCCGGTCTTGAGATCGAACCTAATCCGGCCATATCGCCCGTGTTTCAGGTGGCCTTTGCCTTTCAGAACTTTGTTCGGGCTGCAGACCTGCGTGCGTTGGAAGCGGATACCTCCCAGCGGTCGCCCTTTGAATGGCTTGATGAAATTCACCGGCCCGGCGAGTTTGAACTGGCGTTGGAGATATTGGAAGGTGAAGAGCGCTGTCTCCTCAATCTGAGATACAATTCGGACCTCTTTCAGCATTCGACCATCGAGCGTATGCTAGGCCATTACATCCAATTGGTGACGGAAGTTGTGGTTGCGCCTGAAAACAAAATCGCCTCCTATCACTTGTTATCAATAGCAGAAAAACAAAAGATTCTGGTTGACTGGAACAAGACACAGGCTGATTATCCCCACCGTATGCGTAAATGTATTCATCAGTTGTTTGAAGAACAGGTTGAGCGCACCCCTGATGCTGTCGCCGTAGTCTTCGAAGAGCAGCAATTAACCTATCGCGAGTTGAATAATCGAGCCAACCAACTGGCCCATCATCTGATCGCTCTGGAGGTTGGCCCCGATGTTCTGGTCGGCCTCTGCGTCGAACGCTCGCTGGAGATGATCGTGGGCATGCTGGGTATTCTCAAGGCCGGCGGCGCTTATATGCCGCTAGACCCAACTCACCCCAGCCCTCGATTGCGCTTGATGTTGGAACTTGGTCAGGTTTCGGTTGTGCTGACGCAGCAGAAATTCGTCAACCGCCTGTCTGATAATTCGGGGACAACGCTCTGTTTAGATACAGATTGGCCTCTGATAGCGGCCGCCGATGCCGAGAATCCGGTTGGCCGGGGCACACTCCCCAATCTGGCCTATGTCCTCTATACCTCAGGCTCGACCGGCCAACCCAAAGGGGTTATGATTGAGCACAGAAATTTGACCAATCTGGTGCGGGGCTTGAAAGAGATCATTTACCAAGATTATGGGGCCAGTCAACGTGTGGCTTTGGTGGCCCCTTACATTTTTGATGCCTCGGTTCAGCAAATATTTGCCGCCCTCACCTTGGGGCACACGCTTTATATTGTGCCGGAAGAAGCTCGATTGGATGGGGCCAGTTTGGTGAGATACTATAACCGCCACGATATTGATATCTCGGACGGAACCCCGGTCCATCTGCGCCTCCTACTAGCGGGCCTGCCTCAAACTCAGACCGAACTTCAAGTTAAACACTTTATCATCGGCGGTGAAGCCTTACTGCGACAAGACGTCGAGCGCTTTATTCATCAATTGGCCGGCCTCCCGCCGAAAATCACCAATGTCTATGGCCCCGCCGAATGCTGCGTCGATACTACTTGGTACCCCATTAACCCCGATGACCTGGGCCAGTTTGACTCTATTCCCATTGGTAAGCCGCTGCCCAACACCCAGATATATATTCTGAATGAAGCCAATCGTCCGCAGCCCATCGGGGTGCCGGGCGAGGTATGCATTGCCGGCGCCGGGGTGGGGCGCGGTTATTTAGGCCGGGGTGATCTGACGGCTGAGAAATTTGTCGAAAACCCGTTTGAAGTCGGAACCAAACTCTATCGCACGGGCGATCTGGGAACCTATCTGCCGAATGGTGACATCCTATTTGTGGGCCGTAAAGATACCCAGGTCAAGATCAGAGGCTACCGCATCGAACTCGG
>JAGRBY010000046.1 GCA_020433835.1 Anaerolineae bacterium
TCCCCCCTCTGGGGGGAGAACCGGGCAAGTCCCTCCCTCTGGGAGGGATTTAGGGAGGGCTGATCGCCAACCGCGTAACTTCTACTTATAGTTTTTCAATAAAGCTTACGCCTCAGCGTTAGGGCCGGCCCATTGGCTGATGCGGAAGATGACAAATTCGGCCGGTTTTACCGGGCACAGACCAATTTCAACAATCAGTCGCCCTAAATCGCGTGATTCCGGCGGATTCAGTTCATCATCGCATTTAACATAAAACGCCTCGCCGGGGTTGTTACCAAACAGAGCGCCATCGGCCCAAACCGTACGTAAAAAGGCGGTTATGTCTCGCCTGACTCTGGCCCACAATGCCCGATCATTCGGCTCGAAGACAACCCACTGCGTTCCGCGCTCGATAGATTTTTCGACATAATTAAAGAGCCGCCGCACGTTAATATATCGCCAGGAAGGATTGCTGGACAGCGTGCGTGCACCCCAAACCCGAATGCCACGCCCCGGGAAAGCGCGAATGCAGTTTACGGCGTTCGGGTTCAATACATCTTGCTCGCCTTTGGTGGTGTTGTAGGCTAAACCGGTTGCACCTTGCACAACTTCGTTAGCAGGAGCTTTGTGAACACCCCGCGTGTTGTCATTTCTGGCCCAAATTCCGGCCATGTGACCGCAGGGCGGAATGAGAATCGGTTTATTTTGGATGGGGTCTTGAATCTGTATCCAGGGGTAATAGAGGGCGGCATAGCTGGAGTCGTAGCCGGCGGTATCCATGCGCCATTTGTTAATTTGCTGCGGTTTCATATTAGGTGGCGAGTCTAAAATCGCCACACGATCGCCCATTTGCTCGCAGTGGGCAATCATCATAGTTTGAACAGCTTTGACCAAATCTAAATCGAGCTTTTCGCCCGGCATCGTGGTCATCAAGTCTGGCGTACAGATCATGGTGATGTCTTCGATGGCTTGCAGCCCTTCCATACCTGTGCGTTCTGTAACTTCGCCTTGAAACTCGCTGTATTCCGGCGCAGGCAGTTGCGCCGACTCGATTTGCAGAGATTGCTGCTGCTCGCGCGGCCACAATTTAGCCAGCGGCGCTTTTGTTTCGGGCACAATCAGATCGATCCAGCGTGAGCCTCGGTTGTTGTGGTAGGCCACTTTAACCTGTTTGCTGCCGTCTTCTTGGGCTTCTTCGACTAATTGAACATTTTCCAGGGTTTCGCGTAGTTGCCAACTGCCGGTAGATGTTTCGCGTTCAACAAAAACGGTGAACCCTTCATTGCCGCCGCTGCCGTTGCTCGATGTACTTGGCGGCGGGGTGCTTTCTGCTTTGTCATCTTCTTTTTTATCGTCAGTTTTACTCGTTGTGGTTTTTTTTGCCGTGCCAGAGGAGGAGGTTGAAGCGGCGGGTGTACCGTTTTGTGATTCAACGCGAACCCGCAGACGCAGACCGTCAAAACCGGCTTGTTTGGCCTGGGCGATAAGTTGAGGTTTGCCTTCACCATTGAGTAAAGGTGCTGTGGCTCTGGGGATAGTTCGTACACTGAGTACGTAGCAGCGACCGCCGCCATTCATAAAATAGCCATAGACAGCGTGGGGCAAATAAGCACCTTCTACAAATTCACCAAATCGCTCAACATACTGGCTCCAGTTGGTAACCAGTTGGGGCTGGTTGAGCAAATCTTGGGTAACCCATTCGCCATCGATCTGTTCGACGACCTGGGCTTTTTCTGTGAAGCCAACAAAGGCTGCCATTGCTGTACCGACACCCTCTATGGGGCGGGGGCCGCGATCGATTTCTTCAACATAAACACCCGGTGACAAATATTCAGGCATTATATCTCTCCTTATTTCGCTACTGCTGATAGAATGGATAGTAATTAACGTGGCAAACACCTTCTTTGTTCGCCCAATGAGCCGAATTGGCTGTTCAATACATACCTAACAGTTCAAACGGTGTCTTCTTTGACTGGCGTTATGTAACCTTGCTCCTTTCCTGTGTTTCAGAAGTATGGAGTAAAGAGTAGAGGGAGGATTTTACGCTTTACTTCTTGCCCCTTACTCCATACTTCTACACGTTTAATTCGTAATCCGGCGACGGAACCGTAATCGTGTGGCGTTTCGGTTTTTTGCCTTGGCTGGAAATTTCTAAGGTATAACTACCGGATTTTAAGTTTCCAATAGAAAAACGTCCTTCAGGCTGTAACGTGATTTCGTCTCCCCGCTCAACCAGAACTAACCGTAATTGCTCTAATGGTTGTTTCGTATGAATTATCCCCCCGATAGTCCAGAAGATGTCGGGTTGATCGTTTATGACATCGACAGCAGTTATCTCTTTGCTCTCTGCCTGCTGCTCTCGTTGAGCGGCCCGACGGTCAGCGTCGAGTGTCTCCCAAACCGGATCCGATGATGGCCCAATACGCAATTCGCGTGTAGTAACCAGGGGCGCGTCGATCAGTTCAAACGGATTAATAGCCAGCGTAAGCATACAGTTCACACTTGGCCGCAGTTCGTTATCTAACGCACTCCAAAGGTCCGACGGGTTACGCATTTCATCATACTGGGCGACTTTGATCGGAATAGCTACCGGCTGATTTTCAAAGATGGGAGGCAGGAGCGTCTGCGGTACATTGTCATACCGGAACAACGCCATTAACGTTCGCGTTAACAGCCGGTGCTCGTCCTCGGCTTCGGTGGCCCAAACGGTGATGAGATAATGCAAATCTAACCGAACCGGCGTTCGCTGCAAGGTGGCCTTCTTGCCGTCGCCGTTCTGCTGCCGCTGCCAGTCGAACTGACGCAGCTTGGTGTTCTCGCGGACATCATGCAGAAACAGGTTGATCGTTGGTCGATTCAGCCGAGCCGACCACTCCCGCTTGGGCTGATCGAACGAGATTTCGACCTCGCCGTTTTTGATCGGCAGTTCTTGAATTAAGAATTGTCGCAAGACTTCGTCAAGCGCTTTGATCATTACGATAACTCTTCTTCTTCGGGCATTTCCTCGCGCTGAACGGCTTCATCGGCCTTCATTTGCAGCTCTTCTTCTTCGAGTTCTTCTTCTCGCTGAATGGTTTCATCGGCCTTCATCTGCAATTCTTCTTCTTCGAGCGCATCTTCCCGTTGAATAGTCTCATCGGCCTTCATTTGCAACTCTTCTTCTTCGGGCATTTCCTCACGTTGAACTGCATCGCTGTTAAGCGACTGCTCACTGACGACATTAAGGCTGGTGGCTTGTTGCGCCATAGCATCAGCTTCTTGTTCATAAACATCATCCGGTGGGTTAACGACCATGCCGCTGCCGCTGCTGCTAACTGAGCCGGTACTTTGCTGCACCACGTGGGTAAGTTCGTGGGCAATTAACTCTTGACCACTACTAGAGCCGGGACTATAAGCGCCTTCTTTGAAAAAGATATCCTGCCCTGTGGTAAAGGCTTTGGCCCCCAATTCCTGATTCAGCGTATCGGCTTCGCCAGAGGTGTGAACACGCACGTCGCTGAAGTCGTGTCCCATCGCACCGCCCATTTTTTGCTGGACTTGGCTGTCCAAAGCCTGGCCTCCGCCACGGGCTTGATTTATGCGTCCGGCGGTTTCATCATCTAACGCGAAACCGCCATCGCCGCTGCGCTGGGCAACCAGCCGCTGTACAGCTCGATTGCCGATAGTTTGTTGCAAGGCCATCATTCCGGCCGATGCGGCGGTCGGGCCAGTAGAATGCTGTTTATCAGTCTTATCAATCGGGTTAGGGCGTTTGACTGCTCTTTTTTCATCCGGCGAGAATTCTTTGCTCATGATTTGCTCCTTTTTCACTAGCAACGGCAACCGGATTAAACCGGGGCCACCCATTCAAAATCGCCCAGCATCGCCAGAACATTCTCCAGAGTATCCTGGGCCGTGCTATCCATATCCGATGAGTCAATGTCGAATAAATTCCAAAAATCATCGGCCAAAAATTGACGAATAATCGTTTCACAATGGGCCACCAGTTCCTTAAATTCCGGGTTATACTGGAGGCAGGCTAGCTCATCATCGCTCAAGGCATTGCGGGCATCGAAGAACGGTTGGGCCAGTTCGCCATAGCGATCATCGGTTGTCAACGGCAAAGCGCCGGCCATATTCTCAATGGTTTCTACCATCGTTGCGATATTGGGCGCGTCGTTTGCCATCTCTTCCAGCGGAGTTCGCGCCCCGTAATAAGCCTGCTGCATACGCGGATAATCCAGATCGTCGTAAGCCTGCGACTCGGCCCCTTCATCTACTTCAAAGTTGGTGGCGGCATTGTTTATAGTAGTTTGAATGGCAGCCGGCGTTAGCGCAGAAAAACCCTCTAAACTTTGCTCCAAATTATCCTTAAGATGTTCTTCCGCCTTCTGCTGCCCGATAGTTACGTGACCGTACTCGTGATCCCGCAAGATCTCCAGCCGTGTCCCGGTGTAGCTATCTGCCAATTCGACATCGAAATCCAAAACAACGTTCACCCGGATCTCACTTGGGTTGGCAAACGGCACCTGCGCGTTGTAGCGAGGCGTTGTCCAGCCGGCGACCCCAGGTCGCCCATGATCCGCTTCGATATCTTCAGCCGGTCGGCTGATGTCCTGCGCCGGGTTAACCGTAAACGCTATCTCCGCCTCAACCCCGCCCGCCGCACCGGGCGCACTTGTCGCAACTGTGCCGCCGCTGCTGTCGTGGTCATGGCCGGTGTCGCCGTGACCCGGTAATTCTCGTTCCAAAACAAAATCAGATGTGTCGATCTCTGCTGTCGGGTCGAACTCTTCTTCGGCCTGACGTTGGGTTACGCCCTGAGTCGGGTGTAACAATCGACCTACAGCCCGGTTGCCCAGATGTTGTTGAAGAGAAAGCACCTGCGCCGGTTCCAACCGCTCCTGCTCCGAGGTTGGCAACCGGGGCGTGGTTTGACTTGCCACTGGGCCGGTGCCGGTCGTACTCTGTCTCTCTTCGCGTTGAATACGCCGTTTACGGCGCTGACTTTTGCGTTGTTTCATAGTTCGTTGTCCATCTTTTCGACTTCGGTTTTGAGCCGCTCGGCCTCAGTCCGCAAAGCCGTGCCTATTTTTGCAACCGTCTGCTCCAACTGCGAGGCCAGATCGCTGAGATCTTCAGCCTGTTTTTCCTGATCACGATGAAAGACGTTCGCCGCCAACCGATCCGGCAACTGTTCCATCGTGGCGTTGGTGCGGATACCCGCCGCCTCAAATCGCGTTCGTACCTGACGCATAATGTCCCGGGCGGCTTCACGCTCCTCGGCGCTTGTTGAAGCCGAGCCTTCCAACACCGTCTTGGCTCCGTCCAACACGCTGCGCAGCCAAGCCTCGCCCACCTGTGGATTGTTTTTGACCTCATCTATTGTAAAGCCAAATAAATTTTCCAATCTCTCACGTTGCTCGCGTTGTTCTGTCGCCGTTTCTCGTTGAGTAGCGACTTTCGTTGTCTTCGTCAAATGGTAAGGTGTCTATTATCCGTTCGGGAGCGGTGGCTCCCTCGGCTTCTAGTTGGTGGTGGTTGTAGTCGACAAACCGCTGGATGTATCTGTTGCCCTGTATTTGTCCTACTTGTGCAATAAGCCCTTGTCGCTGGCTTGTGTGCAAATTCTGGTGCGCCAGTACGCCTTCTGCCTCGGTTCGAGACGAAATTGAAGTGGTTTCTTGATCTATGGTAGGAGGCCCGTTTGATTTTATAGGGTGCCTTTGTAACTCGCGTTTTTTTGTATAAGTTCGTTTTTGTTTCATCGATTGTTTCTCCTGTTCACTTAGCTTACAGGTTCAATGATGAATAACGCTGGTTTAACAACCACAATTGGTACCAAATCATCTCATCCGGCAGTCTAATACAGGGCCATAATAAGTTTTTTCAGATACTTGTTTATAGTACTTTTGATTGTTGAGTTTGTTAGCTACTGAATTTAGTAGGTCAGATGGCATAGCAGTGTTCGACTTGTTCATAGTCTTGCTTAAGTCAATTTGTTGACAATTGTATAGGTTTTTGATCCAAACCGGAGAATCGTTGAAGGAAGCCCTCCAGTTGAGTCTCTGGACATCGAAATAAGACGTGAAATGCGGTAGGTTCACGGTCTCTGGGAAAATATGTATTGGGTGTTAACCAAGCTTCGTTTGCATCCGCCAGAATTCTCATTAGGCTCGTAAAATGCTCAGGATGAGCATCACTCAGCATAAGATGGGCATCATCAACCATAATCAGATACGCATCACCTTTTAACCATTCGAGGTCATTAATACAATCATTGAAAGCTGCACCATTTTCGCCAAAGTAATAGGGAAACTGCAGTGCAGCCGCAATCTCACTAAAAAATTCTTTTGTAGTTAGGCTTTTGTTGCCCCGAACCATTCTAATCACGGATTCCGGTCGCTCATTAAGCAAAGTTACGTAAAGATTAGCAAAGGTATCAACATCTGTCTCAACAACGAAAAAAGCGGGTTTACCCAACTTAAATAACTTTTTGTAAATTTCCACTGAGCCCTCTATTTATTAAAATTCAACAAAGCTTCGATAATGAGTATCAGTATAGTATCTCCGACCGTCACTGCCAATCACAATCCGTTCTGCTCCTCTATTAACTCCCGGTGTGTGAGGATAAATATCGTATTCTCGATAAGTAATCGGATTATTAGCGCCGTCTCGTGTTGGCAGAATCATATCATCTGAGACGTAGCCTGAATTCCCGTAAGGTCTATCACCAACAAAGCCAGTTTGTTTCGCACCACCATTTGCCGCAGCGAAATCCGCAGCCGTAATAGCTTCAGCAGGTGCCGTACCGGATTCACCCGCCCAGATTTTGTGACCTCGATTTAGGAAGTCCTCTAAATCTACAGCCTCATGATGGCCCAGCATTCGCTCTAAATGAGCGGCATCGTCGACTTTGTCAAATGCCAACAACCGCTCTAATTGGGTAGCGTCAGTAATTTTGTCGATTTTGAGGAGATTTTCGAGTTGAGCAGCGTCGGTAATTTTGTCGATTTTGAGGAGATTTTCAAGTTGGGCAGCGTCAGTAATTTTGTTAATTTTGAGGAGGTTTTCGAGTTGAGCGGCATCAGTAATTTTGTCGATTTTGAGGAGATTTTCGAGTTGGGCTACATCCGTCACTTTGTCTAACAGTGACATTAACTGCGAGACATCACTTACTTTGTCCAACAGTTCTATGGCCTTGGCCGCATCACCCACTTTGTCGATAACCTCGATAGCTTTGGTCACATCACCCGCTTTTTCAAGCAGTTGGATCGCTTTGGCCGCATCGCCTACTTTGTCCAATACTCTTAGAGCATCTGCAAAATTATCAACATAGTTGACTAATTCTAAGGCCTTGGCTATACTGCCGGCTTTTCGGAACAGATTAATTATATCTGCTGCCCGATCAACCATCCGTATTAATTTACCCAAGTTGCCGATAAATTTGAGGATGATAAAAATCTCGGCCAATGACAGCAAAACATCCATAAAAGCATTGCCAATTTTGCGCCACTTTTCAAAAATCGATAGGGAATCATCCGCAAAAACTTGAATAGCGGTGACAATCATGACGATTACAGCGACAATGGCCATCACAATGCCGACCCAAAGCAAGACTTGTCCTAAGAAGGCAAAAATAGCACCTAGGGCTGCACCAATGGTGGCAAAGACACCCGCAAAAACTAAAACAGCTGCCACAATCAAAACAATGGCCAAAACCACGATCACGACTAGCAGAATCACGCCAATGTTCTCAACAATCGTATTCCAAAGGCCAACCAAATTATCCCACATGCCTGTGAAAAAGCCTGAAATACCTTCCCAAATTTGGCCGAGCAAGCTTTGCTCTTTCTGTTTTTCCGCCTCTGCTACCAATTCATCTATCTTAGTTGAAGTTTCAGAAATAGCCGTGTTTAACTCGGCCAAACCATCCGAAACTTTCTGTCTAATTTCGGCTGCTCCTTCTTGTAATTTTGTTTCCCACTCGCCCTCACATTCCTGAATCTTGGTGCTCAATTCTAGATCGATCTCATTGATCGTCTGCTGCATCTCTGCCAAGCTCTCTGTTTCGGCTTGATCTGATTGGGTCGTAAACTTGGTTAACATTTCCGAGATGTGGTTCTCAAAGTCTGTCTCAATTTGGTCTATCCCAGTAATAATTTGATCAACTTGTGTACTTGCTTCACTTACTATCGTTTCAATAATGCTTTGAGTAGAGGGTTCAAAGTCGGCCTCAATTTGTTCCAAAGTCTCCTTGTGTTGGCTAATGGTCTGATCTATCTCCTGATCGGCGGCAGCGATGTTTTCCAGAATGAGAGAGTCAGGGTACATGCCAATGTCTTCCTGTAATAACGCAAGCTGTTGATCAATAAAATTGATCACCTGTTGGACGCTCTCGTCAACTTGATTGACCGCAGTTAGAGCCGCTTGATCTAGCTCCGTTTCTGCTTGGGGCAGCAAGGTTTGGAATTGTTTACTAGTTTGCTGATAGGTTCGCTCAACCTCAGTAATGGCTTCTTTTTCGGATTGATCCACTTGATTTAAATTCTGTTGAGCCAAGCTATTCATCTGAGCGATGGTCTCATCCCGAACTTTGTTAATATTTTGACGACCCTCTGTCTCGACTTCTATAAAACGGGAGGCCGCTTGCTCACCTTCGTTAATAAATTTATCAGCCAAGGTTTGAGCATCTTGACGAGCCTTTTTAGATATATCACGACCAGCCTGTGTAATTTTCGCTGCCGTCTCATTGGCCATTTTTACAGCTTCACTTTGCACAGAAGCGGGAGCATTTGTAGCTAAGGTGCGAGCTGTCTCAGCCTTTGCAGCACTCTCATCCTGCGCTCGTTGGGCTTCATCTTCCCCTACTTGCCTAGCGTCAACCGCTTTACCTTCAGCCGCCGCTCTCACATCATTCTGTCGCTGCAAAATAAGCTGGGCCAAATTTTGCAACTCTGTTTCAGCGTTGGCAATGGTATTATCATTCGTGCTATCCCGCTGAGCGATGATTTCATCTCGTGCTGTCTCAGCCTGTTGTTGAATTTGGCTAAATATCTCGGTGTAGCTTTCTTCAAGCCGTATCAATTCCGCATCAAGTGCCTGCCGTGCTTGTTGTTTCTGCGTTTCAGCTTGGGTTAAAATATCGACTTTTACAGTTTCAGCTGAACTAATTATCGTTTCTTTCTTGGTTGTACTGCGCTCAACAAATGCCTGATAAGCCTCATATGTCTCACCCTCAAGGGCTACTTCATCTCCCGAGGAGGCTGTAATATTAGCTTGCTCTTGAGTGTCTCTTGTTGTTTCATGAATTTGGGCTGAACTTTCTGTCGACTGAACAACTGTACTATTAGCTAATTGATTGTCGATTAGCCCAGCCTGGTCAGTGCTATTGGCTCTTGATGAATCAACATTACCTTCTGGCAAAGTTTGTGAAGCATTTGCTTGTGGCTCACTTGCCTCTACTTTGTTGTCATTGCTCTGACTTTCAGGGTTGGGTAAAGGTGCGGGGCTATTAGGCTGAGTTGCCTCTACCTCAGATTGTGTTTCCGATGGCTCATCAATTGAACCAGCAGTCGCATCTGAGTTAACCTCTATTTCTTCTAGACTACCTCCAGTTTCAGATGGTAACTGAACGTCTTCTGTTGGTGTGCCATTTTCGTCTGTCTCTATATTTTTTTCATTTGTTAATCGTTGGATAGCCCGATTGGTCGCCGCCCCCTGCTGCACCACATGGGTCAACTCGTGGGCCATCAAGTGCCGACCCTCATCGGTGCCTGGCTGGTACTCACCCTGATTGAAAGCGATATCGCTGCCGACGGTATAAGCCCGAGCGTTCAAATCCTGAGCGGTCTGAACCGCCGTGTCGCCTGTATGAACACGCACATCGCTAAAATCAGCCCCGATGCGATCCTCAAAAAAAGTTCGATCTTCATCGGGCAGAGGCGCTCCGCCACCCTGTAACTGACCTATTTTGCTTTCTAAACCTTCATTAACCTCAGGTACATCGTCACCCTTGGTTTGTATTTGCCGAAACGCCGTTTGAACAGGCAGCGATGTGTTCTCTTCATCGTCCGGCGGAGGTTCAGCCGGAGCGGGCATACGCATTACAGCATCAGCGACGGCATCGGCTTCTTGCTCGAATTCGTCACCCGGTTCGTTGACAGCGAGCTTGGGCTGAAGCCAGTTTGTACTGGCTTGTCGATGGGCACCATTTGAGTCGGCGTTAGGCTTAACCGCCGCCATTACTGATTGCATATAGCGATTGCCCTGCCCCTGAGCAATTTGGCTCGCCATCGCTTGCCGCTGTATGGTTGACAGACGGTTATCAGACAGCCGCGCGGCCTGACCTTGAGGGGTCGGTGCGTCACTCGCCCCGGTCAGTCCACTGGGCAGCTCTGTTAAAACCGCTGATCCACCCATCGGCTCAAGGGTAGGGGTTGGCGTTGGTTTATTCTTTTTGTCCGGTTGTTTCTCAGAACTTTGGTTCTGTTTGGACATCGTTTCTCGTGCCTATTTAAATGGGTCAGACATAATTTTGCTCTTACGAAAGCTACTCAGACGTCTTGGAATAGTTCTGGAGCAGCGCTTGTGCTTCTGGAAAATCCAATTCCTGGAGTTGCAAGTTGGCTACGCTTCGCACTTGAATATTTTCATCTTGTAAGGCTTGACGGTATAAATCCCAAATGTCGATTGTTTTGTCCGCTGCGTAAATTTGCCCATGTAAGGGCACAAAAGACATCGCATTTTGGATAGCAAATAAGCGAATATATTCTAAATTGCTGTTCATCGCTTGCTGAATGGTGGCAAAAGCCATCGGTTTGCCCATTTCGGCCAATAGCCCTGCTGCTTGCGTTGCTGCGGTGTGGGCATCAACATCTAGCTGAGCTGTTTTTTCAAGGGTGGGCACCGCCGAGCTATCACCCAAACGATATAATCCGTAAATAGCTAAATTTTGAGACGTTTGATCACTATCCTCTAAACCTCGACGAAACAGATCCTCATCTTGTTGTTCAGGGTGCCGGGTTAGTAAATAGTAAGCTGCGCTACGAATGAGACCACTCGAATGTTGCGTAGCTTGTCGCCATTCATCCGGCGTAGTGCCAAAGCCGTTAGCTGTTAAAAGTTCTTGGCTGCGCTCTGTCTCCCACTGAGAATAGGGAACATTGAGCGGTTTATAGTCGGGAATGATAACATCGCTGGTGATGGTGATAGACTCTATGGGTTTTTCTTCTGTTGGTGTTGGGAGTTCGTGGTTGGTTGTCTCCTCCGGTGTCTCCGGCATATGAGTTGACTCCATCTCAGGTGTTACAATGGTCTTTTGTTCACGACTGACAACGACTTGAGCGTTGTCTGGTAATTCGGTAGTACAAGACCATAATAAACACATAGCTAAAAAAAGGCCCACCTTGCACTGGGCTAAACTGGCAAATAGTGCCTTAGGAATCTGTTTAAGATTTCTAGGAGACGATGTCAGCCGCCACCTCATAATTGCTATCACCACTATTGACCGAGCCAGGTAATGTCCAGACGGCTGTCAATAACGAATTGCCATCGGCATCCCAAAGGTCGATAGTGACATCCCCGTCACAGTTGGTTGCGTCTGAGAAAACATCGCTCGGCAGGACAAAGAATATTTGTGAACCACTAACCCTGACTGTCTCTGAAATATAAATCTTTGAGTCTAAGGTCAAAGATATAGAGAGATCTTGCTCCATAACAATACTGGGCAGATCAAAGATCTGGCCGGGAAAGATGAGATTGCCGCCATTTCGGGCTTTGCCGGGATTGGCCCGATGGATATCGCGCCAATATCGTCCATGTCCATAGGTTCGTTCAGCGATGTCCCATAAAGTGTCGCCTTCAACAATTTCATATTCTTCGCCACCCTTGGGCAGAATAGTTACTTCGGTAGAGATGAGACCATAATCACCGACGTCACCTTTGGCTTTAACGGCATCGGCTCTGGCTTGATAAAGCGGCGCGCCATCGCCGTAGGCATCCCCTTCGGCTGCCGGGGCACTAGCTAGCGCGTTAAATACTCTTTGCCCTTCTGCTAATGCCTGCGATAGTAATGTATCCCTAATTTCAGTGGCCGATGTCGCCGTTTGACTATTTAACCAATTTTCAATTGCTGTGACCCTTTGAGGCCCCCAAGATAAGGCTCTTTGATCGGAAGCATGAAAAAGCTCATGGCGAATGGTAAGATCTTCAGCCCAAAATTCAGTACGTGGCGGGCGTCCGTTGTCGCTGCTCATATCGGGGGTTAAATCGCTTGCTACAAGCTGATAATTACAGGCTTTTACATCTGGGTCATTTTCATCTTGAATATCAATTTGTCCACCTGGCCCAGTACCTGACCGAGCTTCCCACTGTATCTTCAGGACCAATTCTCCACTGACGTGATATACGCCCGGGCTGGGTACAATACGAACCCCTGTTAATGAGGCACTTGAGTTTGTAACCCCAAACTCAGTACCACCAGGTGCAGGGCCACCGCGTTCGATAGTAGGGGTGTAGGTCAAAGATGTGGAAATAGTGTCGTCGCTCACTTCATCTTCTTCTGCCCCCAAAAGCTCGTCGATGAAGATAGTTTCTTCTTGTGCTGTCTGCTCTTCTGAGTCTGCCGAGACATCTTCGCTTGAACGAGATATAACTTGGCTAAACGGCATTCTAATTACCTGCTGCCTCTGCCCACCGGGTAACGTATTTTCCGTTATGCGTGTATGCCCTGTTCTTTGCATCAGCGGCTCTTGTTTTTCTGTCGACTGTGATTCTGCGGCGGTTTCATCCTGCTTCATTTGCACCATCAACCGCTGTAGATACTTATTACCGCCTATCTGCCCAATTTGCCCGGCTATTATTTGGCGTTGTAGAAGGGACAAACGCGGATTGTTTAAAGTATTGGCCTGATCTCGAACATTGTCTGTGGCCGAAGATAATGCAGGCATCGTCATTGCAACGGGTTCCAAGCCTTGCCCCGATTGTTTTATAATTTGCTTGGGTTTCCTGTCCCGATCACCCTTGTGGTCCGGGGTTTGACTCTGCCTTGACATCATTTTCTCCTGGTTACCATTCCATCAAATTAACAAATTAATAAATTACAAATATTGTTATTTTTGATTTTGTTCAACATTTGATGTGATACGGTATAAACTTTGGTCTATTTTGCTTTCATTGGTCGCCACTTTGAAACTGTTTGAGCGCAATTTATGCGTTACGCATTTCAAAAGGTGACAGTCACTTTGATGTAATAAATCGCGCTATATAGACCAAACGGACGCTCAGGTTCAATCAATAAGTGACTGTCACCTGCTAAATACGCCCAACTGCGTAACTTCTAGTAATCATCAACCAATAGTTTCTCTCTACAGCTTCAACTCATCCTCTTCAATAAACCGGCCCATCTTCTGCAACTCGCGTCGCGTGCCGTGCATCAGATGGCCCATGGTAACTTGTCCGCCGTTGGCTGCCGCCTGATAGGCCGCGTTAACAATGATGTTGCGAATACTGCCGCCGGCCAGCTTGAAGCGGTGGGCCAACACCTCAAAATTAAGTTCGGCCGCTTGTGGTACCTCAGCCGGAAAAAGAGTCTGCCAAATGCGCAGTCGATCCTCTTTTTCGGGAAAGGGAAAATCCACAACAAATTGAAGGCGACGGGTGAAGGCTTCATCTAAATTAGCCCGCAGGTTGGTCGCCAAAATGGTGACGCCGTTGTAGGCTTCCATACGCTGTAAAAGATAGCTGACCTCGATGTTAGCGTAGCGGTCGTGTGCATCCTTGACCTCGGATCGTTTGCCGAAAATGGCGTCGGCTTCGTCAAAAAAGAGAATGGCGTTACTGCTTTCGGCTTCGCTAAAGATTTTCTCCAGATTTTTCTCGGTCTCACCGATGTATTTGCTGACCACGGTCGACAGATCGATTTTGTAGAGATCGAGCTTTAACTGGTTAGCGATCACTTCAGCAGCCATTGTTTTGCCGGTACCGGGATCGCCGGCGAAAAGAATGGTTATAGCCGCCCCGGAGACCAATTTTTGGCCCACACCCCACTGCTCCAGCACCTGGGGGCGTCCCCGCACGGTGTCGATAATCTCTTCCAAAATCTTCATTTGATCGTCCGGCAAAATAATGTCCGACCAACCGTAGCGTGGTACGATCTTTCGCGCCAGCGCTTCGAGGCGGGGATTGGAGTAAGCCCGGGCTGTTGTAAAGAGAATTTCCTCAGTTAAATCTGTGTGGTTCTGTGCCGCAATTCCACAGGCAGCGGCGACCGCATCGCGAATTTGGCCGGTGGTCAAAGCAAATTGACCGGCCAGGGTGGGTAATTGGAGATTAGAGATTAGCGATTGGAGATTGGAAGATTTAATCGGAATTTTTTGCGTTAAGAAATGTTGCCATAGGGCCAGGCGTTGGTGGTAGGCCGGTATAGGAAATTCTAACTGCATGAAAAGTCGTTCGGCCTGATTGTTGTTGGCCTGCCATCTTTTCTCGCCGCCCACAATGACCAGACCGGGATAGTTGCCCAGTTCCGTCATTAAATGGGCAGGTACCTCACCACTTTTGTTAAAGCAAGCATCCCAATTTGTAAGAAATGGAACTGCGCTTGTTAATCGAGCATCGCGAAACGTCGTTTGCAAAATTTGCTGAGGTGTTAGGTCCGCTTGCTGCATAACGGCTCCGACATCAACCGTTAGGAGATTCTTGCGTAAGTGCTGCGTCAAAAATCGAGCACCAATTTTTTGGCTAACGGCATCTTCTCCGTAAAAGATAAGTACCGGCTTTTCTGTTGAAGCTATCTGCGTTAATAGCGCCTGTGTTTCTTGCGTGGGTAATAGGTCATCATCACGCGATACAGGCTGATACAGTCCCACGTAATCGCGCCAAGTTGCCTGCGGTTGGTACGCTCCTAAAAGCCAGGCAACGATAGCGGTATCGACGTGTAACGTATGGCTTAGCAGCGGCGCACCTGTCTCGCCACGAACGTCGATGAGTTGAAATCGACGCAGCGGAGCATTTTCGGCAAAATGAGCCATATACTGAAAGCGCTCTGCTCCTTGTAAATTCAACAAATCGAGCACCAAGTTAACCGCAGGCCGTTTGCGCGTTACATCATCCTGCAAATAAGCGTAGACCTTTTCATAACGCAGGTCGAGTGTGGGGGCCAACGCAATTAAAAGCACATCGACAGCAAAGCGATCAAGGTTAAAGGCCGAGGCTAAAGTTAAGAGCCGTAAAGTCTGACCTTGATCAGTCGCCAGTTGCATTAAATTATTGCTCTCAGCCTCAGCCTTAGCCTTAGCCTTTCCAAAAAGCTTAGCTTCCTCTGGCGATAACGCCACACCCTGCCCCCAATTGCCCCCCAGCGGTCGGTTTAACATCCCCGCTACATCGGCATCAGAGACATAAAGCCCGCGAAATGAGTCGTTGGGATCCTGCCCCGCCAACTGCCACAGATGAATTTGACGCCGAATCATAAGATCGATCCGGGCCAATTCAGCCTGAAGATAGTCAAAATCTAAATTGCTTTCCGACTCTGAAAGATTTTTTTGCATGGCTTTATTGTGCTGGCTGATCAAAATCGACATCGATCTGTTTGGGGAGCAACGGGTTTTCCGCTAATCCCGCTTCATCCTCAATAAACTGGCACAATGTATTCAGATCTTGAAAATATTGCCGACTTTGATGTCCAACTTGTTCAATCGAACCCCGCCAGGCGTGATTGCTTAAAGCAGAGTCCGTAGCCTCAAACCAGATACGAACAATAAACGAAAAATTGTCTTCTTGCACGAGACGATCCTTATATAAAATCGGTTTGTTTGGCCGAGAAAAGTTTGGTTCGTTTTGGTTGTGCAAGACAAAATTAAAATGTAATTTGATGGAGAAGGAGAGGCACTATTTGTGGAGAAAATGCAGGTGATAGTAGAAAAATGGGTTGTTAAAATGGGCTACAGGTAAGAATATGGGTGTCATTTGAAGTAAAGGGAGAGATAAAGCCAAATTTAGGATTATACAAACTTTAACATAGCATCGTCTTGTGGCTGTCTCGCAGCCGTCTTGTGAAAAAGAGAAAGTGTCTTATATAGGACTTACGCAAAAGTCAGGTGACAGTCACTTATTGGTCATAAATCAGCGTTGGATTAGTCCAAACAGGTCGATTTAGGGCGTTCAAGTGACTGTCACCTTTATAACTGCGTAAATACTATTATAATAGGGTTTTCTGTAGATTTGTCTGTCTTTTTACTGATCAATTTGCCTAAACAATGCCTCTAATCGACGAATTTCGTTGTTAGCTTCTTCAACAATGGCTTTGAGTTTTTGCAACCGCTGTAAGGCTTGATGGGTAAGCGAGCGTTCTTCAGAATTAGACTTTTGCCTGGAAATAGCCTCAGAGGCGTAATCTGTAAAAAATTGATTAGAACGCAGTTGTTGGTAAAGGTTTTCCGTTTCCGGCATAGGTGAAACATCCAGTTCGTCTCGTAAAATTTGAACACACTGCCGGTATTGAATAAGGGCCGCATTGCGCTGGCCCGACTGCCACAATAACCGCATAATTCGCCGATGAACACGCTCTTGAACATTATCACACTCTAAAATTTTTCGTCCATAGGCCAGAGCCTGCTCATAATTTTTGTGTATATCGTGATAATCAAGTAATTTATTTAAGCCGATTAAATAGAGTTTTCGTAACCACTCGCGCTCATAAAGACACCAATCTTCGTAAACCCCCATGAGAAGATCGCCCTGATAAAGATTTAAGATCGCTTCCAGGTCATCGATCTGTTCTGAAGTAAATGACTGAGGAGCAGTATCAAGATATTTGGTCAGGCCCTCTTCAAAAATTTCAATATCCAACCAGTAAGCCTCAGCTTCGCTTACAAAAGCAAGGTTTTCATTGCTGACGAATAAATAATTTTCAAGTGAGCCATTGGCTGTCCGTAACACCTGTCGTAATCGCCACAAGGCATTGCGAAGCTGACGGCGCGGTTTATTAGAACCGTGTACTTCCCATAATGTTGCTGCCAACCGTTCCCGTTCGTGGGTTTGATCGCGGTGAAGAACCAAATAACACAGCAATGTATAACAATGCTGGTTTGGAAATCCTATTAAAGGATAATCACAATAGTAGGCTTCACCTGACCCAAAAAGTTTTAATGTCAACATTTTATTTAGCAGCACCAGCTTGATAGCATCGTGGAGCGATTTGGCAAAGAGGAGTAATTGATTATAGTTTACCACTAACTTCTTAACAAACTCTTCACAAAGCAGTCATGCAGAAGGCTTAGGTCTATGGGCAACAACTGTCATCTGCAATTTCTGGGACCGATTCAAATTGAAAGAAACGGAGCAATGGTTAGCGGCTTCGTTTCAAGAAAAGCGGTGGCCTTGCTAGGCTATTTGGCCGTTGAGGCGCGACCGGTATCACGCGGCTATCTGGCCCAGCTTTTCTGGGAAGATAAATCAGAGGCACGCGGTCGAGGTAACCTTAGCCGGGCGATCAATAATATTACGCAGCTTTTGCCCGGCTGCCTGCAGGCTGATTATCACACGGTTCAATTCGATATTGATACTGTTGACAACCTGGACCTCGCAAGCTTTCAATCCTATTTGGCCCAGGCCACTATTGGCGATTTGGTTCGGGCGGTTATGCTTTACCGTGGTGAATTTATGGCCGATCTCAACCTGCTCGATTGCCCTGAGTTCGATATTTGGTTGTTCGGACAACGTGAACGCTATCAGCAGCAGGTGGTGCAAGTATTACAAAAGATCATCGATCATTACTTGCAGCGCGGTGAGTACGCTGTTGCGAACGGTTTTGTCGACAGACTCCTGGTCATTACACCCTGGCGCGAAGAAACACACCGGCAGAAAATGAATATTTTGGCGCGTATTGGTCAGCGGAGTGCGGCTTTAGCCCAATATGAGATTTGCCGTCGCATGTTGGCTGAAGAGTTTGAAGTTGAACCGTCGGCAGAAACGACCGCCCTGATTGAGCGCATTAAAGCTACGGCAGTTGAATTACCCCATAATTTACCTACCCAGGCCACCCCGTTTATGGGGCGAGAAACCGAATTAGCGCGTGTTACCCAACGTTTGAGTGATATTGACTGCCGTTTGTTAACTCTGGTGGGTCCTGGCGGCATCGGTAAAACGCGGTTGGCTTTGCAAGCCGCGCAGCATATTACGCAGTACCAGTTTATCGCCTTTTTACACGGTATTTATTTTGTACCGTTAGCATCGGTTAAATCCGTCGATTTACTGGCTTCAACCATTGCCGATACTATCGACCTATCACTGTTTGGAGCCTCTAACCCAACCGAGCGGCTCTTAAAGCACCTTCACAATAAAGAGATGCTGCTTGTCCTTGATAATTTTGAGCATTTGCTCGATGGCGTCGAACTGGTCCAGCAGATTCTTGAGCAAGCACCAAATATAAAAATTATTACAACATCTCGTACTCGGCTAAATTTGCGTTGGGAATGGGTGTTTGAAATCAAAGGGTTACCATTCCAAACAACTACGCAGGATAGTTTCTCTCACCTTCGCCTTTCGTCGGCACACTTTACGAATGATTTGAGTGCTCTAACCCTGTTTGAGCACATTGCTCGGCGTGCAAAGACCGATTTTTCCATTTCTAAACAAAACCATGCTATTGTCACGCGAATTTGCAAACTTGTTGGCGGCATGCCGCTGGGCATTGAATTAGCCGCCTCGCGTATCGATACCCATCCTTGTGAAGATATCGTCTGGGGTATCGAGAAAAATTTAGATTTTTTAACCACCTCGCTGCGTGATATTCCCCCGCGACACCGCAGCTTGCGGGCCGTGTTTGACTATTCCTGGGTTTTTCTATCAGATGAAGAACGACAGGTCTTTTGCCGGCTGACGGTTTTTGAAGGTGGCTTTGAACAGGGAGCCGCCGAGCAGGTGGCCAAGGCTAATAGGAAAATAATCGATTCTCTGGTAAGACATTCCTTTGTACAACAACGTAACTCAGGACGTTATGAAATTCATGAGTATTTGAAACAATATGGTTATGAAAAACTAAAATCGAGCCGACCCAATTACATCCTTACAAAAAATCAGCATTGTACCTATTTTACAGCGTACTTAAAGCAGCGAGAGTTGCATCTTGGCAATCAACAAAAAGAATCGCTTTACCAAATCAGTGTTGAGATCAGTAATATTCGCGCTGCATGGCAATGGGCGTTAGCCCAAAACGACATTGAAATCATTCTAAAAGTCATACAAGTTTTTTTTGAATTTTATGAATTAAAAGGCTGGTTTAAGGAAGGCAGAGATACATTTGAACACGCCTTGCAAGGTTTGATCGGTGATTTGTCTTTGGAAAGCTTTGTGAAAACAAAGGGGTTTAATAACGACCAATATTTAGCTTGCAGCCGAGTTTTATCGGCATACAGTTGGTTTGCTATTCGACTGGGTTATCTGGATGAAGGCGTTTATCTTGCAGAACAGGGATTAGTTAGCCTGCAAAATGTTGATATCCAAGAAAGTTTACATGATAAGGCGTTGTTGTTAAGCATTGTGGGCATGGCAAGTTGGCAGTTAGGCAACTATGCCTATGCCAAAGAAAGCTTACAACGCTCTTTAGAAATAAGTAGAGAAATCAATAATTATTTTACAATGATGACCTCCTTGGCCCATTTAGGCATAACAGCCGGGGCATTGGGCGAAATAACCCGGTCATTTGAGCTTCACCAAGAATGTTTATTAATGTGTAAACAAAGTACGGAGTTATTTGGGGTATCATCGGAATTAATTTTCTTGGGGTATGTGGCTTGCCTATCGAAAGACTATAATCGCGCCATATCACTTCTTCAAGAAGGTGTCGACTTGGCCGAGTCGATACAATATACCTTTATTGTTGGTATGGGTTTAGTCTATCTCAGTTACACCAACCTAATGCTGGAAAAAATAGAGCAAGCTGTAGATTACTGCCAAAGAGCACTGCACATATTTAACGAAACAGAAGAAACATACGGGCAAAGTTTAGCCCTAAATTATTTGGGCCATATTCAATGGGCGACATCAAAATATCAAGAATCGCAAAACTCTTTTAGGTCTGCTCTGAGGATAGCGAATAAAACGCAGAGACATCCCCAGGCCCTTGCTGCCCTATTCGGCCTGGCCTTACACTTCAATCGAAAAAATCATCGCCACCAAGCCCTCGAACTATCGCTTTACGTCCTCACCCACCCCGCCGCCGAATTCCAAACCAAAGAGCAAGCCGCCGATTTCCTGCTCGAACAAGCGCCCCACTATTCGCTCCAAACCGTGGCCGACATCGAGAAAAAACTAAAAGATCAGGATGTCGAAACCATAGGCCGCCAGATTTTAGAGCACCAAACCACGCTCGACGAAACTTCTACGCATCAGTAAGGTTTCTCAACAACCCCTACCGGCGACGCACCCGCGTAATGAAACAGATTATCCCAAATATCATCAATCAAACATTGAGCTTCATCCAGAGGCAGCACTTGACATACGCCCCGCTCATCTTGGCTTAAAAGCACAGCCTGATTGTCATTCATAGCGTTGGTACGCCCTTTAAGTTTAGCCAAATTGCCGATAGGCCCGGCAATATCAAAATCGATCTTCGTGCCGAACTTTTCTTCCATCCACTGCTCAATGCGGTCATCCAATTGCGATGCTGTCAGCGATTCGGCGGACGTGAGCAGATGATAATAGACCAAAATAATCTCCTTGGTTTCCTCCTCCTCGGCGGCATCGATTAGCGCGTGAAAAACGCTGGCGTTGCTGCTTAGATTCCGAAAAAATAAGGTATCGGTCATATCCTTGAGAAATTTAATCTGCTTGGTCTTGTAACTTGTGTATTGCTTGACTGCGAAGCCACCCAACGCGATAACCAACGTCAGCAGAGCCGCCAAAACCGGCATAATATTGCGCACGTTCTCCTCGTTGGCCCCCATTTCGTCGGCAGCTTGCGGCCCGAGCGTAAAAAACAAAATCACGCCCACAATCAGTATAATTTGGGGCAGCGCCTTGAACAACACCCCGATCCCGGCCCCCAGTGCCGGCACAATGAACAACAGCCGGTCCTTCCAGTTCATACTGACCTCAACATTAGGAAATAGCACTTCCAAATCGTACCGGGGGATATTTTTGTACAGATAAATATAGGTCTTGCCCGGCGTAAAGTTCAGCTTATCGAGCTTGGCTTTTTTGGCTTCAAAATGGGCTTTGTCTTTGAACTTAAGCAGCAGCGCCACCCTTTCAAAGATATCGATCTCAACCTCAACCTTGCGGAAGAGCTTTTTCATGGTTGTGGTCGTAAAAACATCGCCGCGATGGTAAAAAACCATCCGATCGAAATCATCGAAATCAACCTTGGTCTGCAAATTAACCAGCGAGGCCGTTTCAAACGACTGCTCTAAATCGATCTGCGACAGCGGATTAAAGTTGGCCCGCTCCAACACCGCTTTAAAGGTTTCAACCAAATGCAGCTCTTTCTCTTCAAGTTCCGCTTCAGATAGCTCGGCAATGGTTTTAGTATCGGCATCGGGGTTAAAGGGGGCAAAATTTTTCTTAAGCTCCTCCAAAAGCTGG
>JAGRBY010000470.1 GCA_020433835.1 Anaerolineae bacterium
CCTGCGCGCAGTGCAGGTGTATTCACTGATTTTTATCTAACTTTTGATAGCATCAGTGAGAATCTGTGTCCATCTGTGGACCCTTTGAGGCTTTTAAACCAGTTTCTAAGCAGGAGTGAAAAGCTGACTGCTGACAGCTGATCGCTTTTACCGACTTGCTTCATCAGCACTATTAAGGCCGATGGTGTAAGTGGTAGGCACAACCTGAACCCAGGTATTGCCGGGTTTGAGCGGATAAGGCTGGCCGTCTTCAGTGGTGAAGTAGGGCGGGCGCGTGCCGTCGGTTTGCCAATAGCCCTGGTTGAGCTTGCCGTCGCGGAAAAACCAGGCGCGGCCGGTGCCATTCATCGTAATCCGCACCGAGGTAGCGCCGGTTGAGTCTTCAACAATGTCGGTGCGTTGATGATCGGCAAAGTAGACAATAACATTGCTGGCTTTAACCTGGCCGGTGTAGATATCACGCATCGGCACGCCGTTGATCCAACGCAAGTATTTGCCGGAAGCGGCATCATAATGCCATTCCGTAAAACTGGTACCGGGATAGGGGATATAAACATCTTCACCGGGTTGGCCATCGATAGTGTCGCTAAAGAAGAAAGGCGGCAGCGAAACATGCTTTTCCAAACCGTTGGCGGTTAAATAATCGCGGGCTGTATTCAACTCCGCCGATAGGCGTGTCTCCCAATTTTCGTTTTCGTGATAAAAATAAGGTGTGGGATGGAAAAATTCGTCCAGGTTGGCGCCAATGGCCGACTGCGAAACCTCCCAGCGAACGGCATCGGAGCCGCCGGAGTGTAGTAGTGCGCCATCGTATTGCGGTACAAGCTGCACGTCGACCAACCGCACCGACCGAATAGGGCCGGCCACCTCCGGCAGGTCTCCCAGGAAAATAGCGGTGAGCCGCGTTACCCACCACTCGGTAATTTCCTCATACACCATATCGGCATTATTAAGCCCCTTTTGGGCCTTGCGCGCGCCGGGATCATTGCCGATGCGCACCATGAGGGGACGAACCGTGAGCTTGGCCGGATCATCAACCGGCAAGCCGGTTAACGGATTAATGTTTGATCCCAACTCCGGAGCAGGTTCAAACACTGCACCCGGTACCAAAACCGGCGTCGGTGTGGGGGGAACCGGTATAGCTTCGGCCACAGCTTCGAATTGAGAAGGGCTGTCCTCATCGCTCGAAGCCGCTGCAGTAGAGTCAGCTGTCTCGTCCGCCGTGGCTAGCGTTTCGTCTGCTTCTTCATCTGCTGGGGCTTCCGCAGCTACGCTCTGATCCGAGGTCGGAATAATCAATTCTTGACCGATTTGTAGAAAATCATCTTCAGCCAGATCATTGGCTTCCATAAGCTCATCAACGGTGATATCAAACTGCAGCGCAACATCGATTAAAGTATCAAACTGCTCAATGACATAAGTCTGGGGTGCAGATGTGGGGTTGACAATTTTGGTTTTGGTGGGCGTTGGCGAGCTGGTCTTGACGGGCGTTGCGGTTGACGTAGGTTTAGGAACCGGAGTGTTATCGGTTACCGGCGTCGGCAGTGCAACGGTCGGGCCGGTTGTTAACTTGGTAGAAGCCGAAACCGTAGGGGCTTTGGTAGGTGTAACCTCAACTTCAGCCACGGTAGGCGTCAGTCCGGCAGCCTGGCTGACCACACCACTGTCAGCTACAGGGCTGTTGCATGCTGTTACGAGGCCAACCACCATAAACAAGATGAGTGCGCGTAATTTTTTCGACATCAATTCTCCGTCCTTCTAAAAATCCTTGTAAGCAATAACCGTTGGCTGCCGATTATGAGTCAGAAGGGTCCAGCTTCAACCGGCCCTCGTTGCGGAGCTTGGTGAGATGGGCCTCGACCTGCAAGGTTGCAATCGGCAGCACATGAGGAGGTTGATCGGCATAAATCGCTTCGGCGATGGCTCTGGCTCCGATGCGGCCCTGATCGAGCCAATAGAGAACTTGCTGCTCACGGGCCAGCCGATGGTCAATATAATTTTGCAGCAGTTCCTCAGGCATGTCGATGACCGGGCCGTGACCGGGCAAAATTTTGGCCGGAGCCAGCCCTTTCATCGCCCGCAGCGAGGCCAGATAGTCGGCCATATCGCCGTCAGGAGGGATGACAACGATAGTTCCCTGGCCGGCCACCAGATCCCCGGCAAACAATGTGCGGCGCTCGGGCCACCACAGCGAAATATGGTCGTGGATGTGGCCCGGTGTGTGGTGAATTTGCAGCGTACCGCAATCAAGCTCCAGGGGGCTTTCGTGCCGGAAAGGCTGCTCGAATTTCAAGAGCGGGATAGATAACTTGTTCAGCAGCCAGTCAACGCCCCCTTCGTGGTCGGGGTGCGGGTGGGTTAGAACAATGGCCTGGGGAATGACATTTAACGTTTCCAGCGCGGCCAGAATGCCGTCCAGATGATCGGCCAATTGGGGGCCGGGGTCAATAATGACCACGCGTTCACGACCCACCAGATAGGTGTTGGTGCCCGGCCCGGTCATCGGCGAGGGATTGTTGGCGACGATGCGCCAAATATAGGTATCGATTTGCGTTAGCGTGCGTTCGATGGACAATCGTTATGCCTCAATAATACGAACAACAATCACAGCCGCAGCGCTACGGCTAGACCGTCACGAACGGGAAAAATAGAGCTATCAAAGCCGGGATGGTTAAAAAGCTGACGCGTAAATTCAAGAATTGCCCACGTTGCCTCAGAGTCGTCGCGATGCCCTTCAAAGACGCGACCACTCCAAAGAACGTTATCGGTGATGAACAATCCACCGGGCCGAAGATGTTGGTAGGCTAACTCAATAACCGCCGGATAGGCATCTTTGTTAATATCATTGTATATGACATCCCAGGTGCCACCGGCGCGGCGCAGAGCCTCGGTTGCTTCACGCTTATGGTAGGTAACTTGTGACCAAACTCCGGCCCGACTCAAAAACTTTTCGGCCAAATCAATATTGGCCTGATCGAGTTCAGTGCAGTGTACTTCTCCAGCCTCGCCAACCGCTCGGCTAAAGAACAGAGCAGAATAACCATAGCCTGAACCTAACTCAAAAACGCGCTGCGCCCCGATCATTTTAGTAAGTTGAAACAAATGGCGTCCACTCAACGGGCCAACAATGGGAAAGCCACGCTCTTTGGCTAACGCTTCCATTTCATGCCGGATAGCATCGCCATCGTCATATAAATCTTTCAAGTAACGTTCTAAATCCGGAGGGTTAATTTTTTCTGACACGGGTTCTCCACAAAGTAATTACGGTCAGGGCTTACGCAATTATAAAGGTGACAGTCACTTGGACGCCCTAAATCGACCTATTTGGGCTAATCTAACGCTCATTTATTACCAATAAGTGACTGTCACCTGACTTTTTGCGTAAGTCATTATGGTATAAGCAGCAATTTGCCGGTAGTATGGCGGCCTTCTAACAAGCGATGCGCTTCGGCAGCCTCAGCTAGCGGCAGTTGGCGATCAATGCGCACATCAAGTTCATCGGCAGCCAACCAATCAAACAATTCGCCGGATCGCCACAGCAGTTCATCACGCTTGGCAATATAATGAAACAACGAGGGACGTGTGACGTAAAGCGAACCTTTGGCATTGAGAATACCTAAATCGACCGGCGGCACTTTACCACTCGATTGTCCAAAAAGAGCCAGGGTGCCGCGCATTTTCAGAACGTTAAGGCTTTTATCAAACGTTGTTTTACCAACCGAGTCATAAACTACATCGACGCCTTGACCGTTGGTTAGCCGCATTGTCTCTTCTTCGAAATCGGCTTCCGTATAGCGAATAATATGGTCTGCACCGGCTTTTCGAGCCAGGGCTTCCTTCTCTGCGGTAGAGACCGTACCAATGACCGTTGCACCGATCTTTTTGGCAATCTGCACCAGCAGCAGGCCGACACCGCCGGCAGCCGCGTGAATTAATGTGGTCTCACCGGCTTGGAGAGGATAGGTGCTTTTTAGCAGATAGTGGGCCGTCATTCCTTGAAGCATAATCGCCGCGGCTGTTGTCAGGCTAACGCCATCGGGTACGGGAACCAAATGTCCGGCGGGAACCACCACGTACTCAGCATACGAATTGGGGGCACTGGTATAGGCGACATGATCACCGGGCTTAACGCTATCGACACCGGCTCCCACGATCTCGACAGTTCCGGCCCCTTCCACGCCGGGCGAAAAAGGCAGTGGCTTTGGGTATAAACCGGTTCGATGATAAACGTCGATAAAGTTGACTCCGGCTGCGGCAAGTTTTACCAACACTTGGCCTTCACCAGGCTCGGGGATAGGAATATCTTCATAGGTCATTACCTCGGGGCCACCGGTTTGGTGGACGGTTATCGCTTTCACGCTTCTTCCTTTTTGTTCAATTTGTTCAGATCGTAAGTGTAGATGCTGAGTATAACATAGCTAAGGGTGAATGCAACTTGGAGAAAAGGGGTAATTAACGGATAACCCCGTTTATTTTTAGAGACTACCACCAGAGTAAGGTTAAATTTAGCTCAGTTTAGCAATAGAGAGTTACTCGATCAGGTGCTCTGTTAGGGGTTTCGGTACTTTCTTCTCTCTGAAAACGATTACAACAAGGCCATGGAAAAATTTAATCAGTACGGCGGGAAGATGGTTATGATAGGTCGATTGATGCCGGCTATCCGCAGCTTAATTTCTCTATTTGAACAGGCCTGAGCCGTCGCAGCCAAACAAATGAAAGAACTCAACCAACAAATAGATGCGTTAGAAGTCCAAGCTGAACAATTTAGCCGGTGCTTTGGTTCTTGGTATGGCAGTAGCAAAAGCTGTCCATTACTGAGCGGTAAGACAATCAGTTCGAACATGAGGAACCGGCTCAATTTATGACCCTTTCCGGAATTGTGCTAAGCAGCCTTTTTGCTTTAATGGTGCTTTATACTGGAATACCAGTCTTGTTTTTGGAACCATGGTGTATTAGTTGGCCAGTTGGTTGGTCAGTTGGTTGGTTGGTTGATATAATGTAAACCATCTAACTATCAAACTATCCCTCCAGCCAACTATCAAATTATCCAACCATCAAACCATCCCTCCAGCCAATCATTTTAAGGAGTACTGATTCCGTGCTAAAAAAGAGTAAACGGATATTTTTAACAATTGTCGCCGTTTTGTTAGGTGGCTTTATTGCTATTCAACTCCTGCCGTATGGTAAAAACCAGACCAACCCGCCCGTCACCGGCGAACCTGAATGGAGCAGCCCGGAAATTCGACAGTTAGCCGAACGGGCCTGTTATGATTGCCATAGCAACGAAACCGCATGGCCCTGGTACAGCCACATCTATCCGGTTTCGGCCATGCTTCAGCACGATGTTGACAACGGCAGGAAAGTACTCAACTTTTCTGAGTGGGACAACAGCCGGCGTCAACAAGCCACAACCAAAAAGATAATCGAAACGATTTCGAAAGATACTATGCCGCTGCCCTATTACTTAATGTTTCATCCTGAAGCCGAACTTTCGGAAGTAGAGCAAGGCCGGTTGATCAATGGCTTAATCGAGTCAATTGGAGATGGAGATGAAAGCCTGGAGGCCATCGATATTGAAGAAGACGAGGAAGAAAAGCGTGGCAACTAAATTGACACCAAACCGATTGATGAACCGAATGGTTAATCGCCCTGATGGTAAAGTACAAATTTGGAATTACTACACTTTTATAAACGATTGGACAGAACACAGCATCTGGCCTACACTTAGTGGCACTATCCCATCAAAAAAATGCTAGTCTAAAAGATAATTAAGCAGGAATATCGAACTTTTATGCCCGAGTTACCTGAAGTAGAAACCGTGGTGCGCGGTTTACGCGGCCCTCTGGTAGGGCGCACCTTTACCGGTGTG
>JAGRBY010000471.1 GCA_020433835.1 Anaerolineae bacterium
GGCTACGCTGGCGAGCACAGACCATCGGCTCACCCCACGGGTTGAGTGCGGCAGAGGAGTTTTTGCACGTGCAGTTGGGGGTGTCGTTGCCAAGTTAAGTGCAGTTCTGATAAAGTTATATGAAAACGCTAAAAGAAAATAGTGAATTATATATCCGGCCTCGGCCAACCGAGTCAGTATCGATAGAGATACCTGTTGATACGCTTGAGTCGTTGAAGAAAGTAGCTGCCAAGCGAGATATGTCACATCAAGCTTTGATCAAATTCTATATAGGTCAGGGATTGCGACAAGATTTGGGTTAGTGTCTTTTATTTTCGCCACAATTGTAGTTAGCTTATTTAAGAACACGGATGCGCAGGATTAAACGGATTTTTGCTCGTATTTTCCTGATCCGTTAATCCTGCCAATCCGTGTTCTTAATAATGGCGAAAAACTCGATCCGATTAAATCTTACTCTTGCTAAAAGATTTGCTCAATCGCCCACTCCGCATGCTCGCGGATGAGCGGTTCGGGGTCGTGCCGGGCCTGCTCTAACGCCGGTAATGCCTCCGGGCTGCCCCAGTTCCCCAAGGCCACGGCGACGTTACGCAGTAGTCCTCGTCGCTTGGTACGCTTCAGCGGCGTCCCTTTGAAACGAGTACGAAATTCCTCTTCAGTCAACGCCATCAAATCGACCAGCTTGGGCGCGACCCAGTCGGGATCATAGCGCAGGAAATCCGCGCTGGTAGGGTGGGCATAGCGTCGCACCCACGGACAAATCTCTTGGCAGGCATCACAACCGAAAATCCAGTTTCCGAGCAGCGGTCGCAGCTCCAGCGGAATCGAGCCGCGTAGTTCGATGGTCAAGTACGAGATGCAGCGGTTGCTATCGAGAATGTAGGGGGCCGGGAAAGCGTGGGTGGGGCAGATGTCGAGACAGCGGGTGCAGTTGCCACAGGTACCCAGCCGTTTCCCCTCGCCGGGCAAGCTGACTCGACACGTTGCGCCGCCATCGGGCGCGGGTTCGTCGAACTCCAGATCGGCATCGACCAAGATTTCTCCCAAAAACAGATAAGACCCCATTTTGGGGCTAATCAGCAGTGTATTTTTGCCGATAAAGCCTAACCCGGCTTTGGCTGCGAAGTCGCGCTCAAGCACCGGGCCGGTATCAATATAGGATCGCTGGCGGCGCGGTTGGCCTAACTCTTGGTCGATGAAGTCGCCCAGGGCGCGGAGCCGAGGCAAAAGAACGTCGTGGTAATCGAGACCCCAGGTATAACGGGCGATGCGCCCACGCGCGGGATCGTTCCACAGTTCGGGCGGCGGGTTGAGGCGAAAGTAAGACAGCCCAACCACAACAACTGCCTGCGCACCTTCAACTACGTGGCGCGGGTCTTCGCGACGCTGCGGATCGCGGGCCAGCCATTGCATATTGGCGTGGTAGTCGTTCGCCAGCCAGCGGTGATAGGCTTCGGCATGGGGCGCACGTTCGGCAGGAGCAATGCCGATCAGGTCGAAGCCGAGATCGTAAGCTTTTTCTTTAATGCGTTGGGAAAGGGACATGAAATGTGGTAGGAGATTGGAGATTAGGAGATTGGGAGATTTCTACAGTCAATCTCCCAATCTCTAATCTCTTTATTCTTCTTAGTGATGCCCGTTGGTGTGTTCGGGGGTAACTTCCCACGTATCAGAGGCGTGGAACAGTTTGTGCAGGTCGCCCTTGCCTCGGGTGGCAACGGCTTCATCAATCTGGCTGAGGACGCCCTGTTCGTAAGGTACTTTCTTGACGTTGCGGAAAACGCCTATCGGTTCGGGGAAGGCCGGTTGCCGCATGCGGCTGAGCAGGAAGGCCTGGCTGGCCGGGCCGTCTTCATCGTGAACCAGCAGTTCATCTTCAGAGACGTCGGCCAGGGAAACCACTTCCGGGGTCAGACCATTTAGGCGGATGCCTTTATCATGCTCTTTGCCGAAGATCATCGGTTTGCCATCTTCTAACTCGATGATGTGATCTTCTTTGGTCTGGTTATCGGTGGCGTAACCCCAGGCACCGTCATTGAAGATAACGCAGTTTTGGTACACTTCCACAAAAGAGGTGCCTTTGTGGGCGGCGGCTTGTTTGAAGATTTCGCCCATATGCTTAACGTTGGTGTCAATGGTACGGGCAATAAAAGTGGCCTCGGTACCGACGGCGACCGAAATGGGGTTCAACGGCTGCTCAACCGATCCCATTGGCGATGACTTGGTTTTGTGGCCTTGCAGCGACGTGGGCGAATATTGCCCCTTGGTTAAGCCATAAATGCGGTTGTTAAACAGCACGATGTTGACATCGATATTGCGGCGTAAAATATGGATCAAGTGATTGCCGCCGATGGACAGGCTATCGCCGTCGCCGGTGATAATCCAAACGCTCAGTTCGGGGTTGGCCAGCTTCAAGCCGGAGGCTAGCGTGGGTGCCCGCCCGTGAATCGAGTGGATGCCGTAGGTGTTCATATAATAGGGGAATCGACTGGAGCAGCCGATGCCCGAAATGAAGACAATATTTTCTTTCTTGATGCCCAAGTCCGGCAGGGTTTTCTGCATTTGGGCCAAAATTGCATAATCGCCGCAGCCGGGGCACCAGCGGACCGCCTGGTCCGACGCGAAATCTTTACGGGTAAGTTTAATAGGTTCGCTCATGTTTTTTCTCCGTGACAATGCTCTGTATTAACGATTTATTCAACCAGTGATAGAATCTTCTCGGTCACTTCGCGAATGGTGAAGGGCCGGCCTTGGACTTTGGGATATGGGATAAACGGTGTTTCTAACCCGTAATGACCACGCAGCAGGAAGATCAACTGTCCCATATTCATTTCTGGTACCAGAATACGGTCGAACCGACGGACGATGCTTCCCAGGTTTCTTGGGAAGGGGTTTAGATAGCGAATGTGAGCGTGGGAAACGGCATAGCCTTGACCCTGAACGCGCTTAACCGCCGAGCGAACCGCACCTAAGGTGCTGCCCCAACTGACCACCAATAAATCGCCCTCTTCGGGGCCGATAAGAGATTGAGTCGGTATATAGTCGGCTAATTTGGCGATTTTTGCAGCCCGGTCGTTCACCATCTGCTGGTGTTCGTGCGGCATGTAAGAGACATTGCCGGTGTTGGGCTGTTTCCCTAAACCACCCAGGCGGTGTTCCAGGCCGGGTGTGCCGGGAATAGCCCACGGTCTGGCTCCGGTTTCGGGATCGCGCTTGTAAGGCTCGAAGGGGGCCGCGCCGTTGGTGGATGCAGCCGGGTGCTTAACCACAATCGGTTCGATGTCATCCGGATCAGGAATGAGCCACGGCTCGGCGCTGTTGCCCAGATAACCATCGCTGAGAATAAAGACCGGAGTCATAGCCCGCACGGCTATACGGCTGGCTTCTATCGCCATATAGAAGCAGTCGCCGGGTGTGGCCGGGGCAATAATCGGAACGGGGCTTTCGCCGTTACGCCCGAACATCGCTTGCAGCAGGTCAGATTGTTCGGTTTTGGTCGGCAAGCCGGTGCTGGGGCCGCCGCGTTGGACATTGATGATCACCATCGGCAGTTCCAAAACCAGGGCCAGGTTGATGGCCTCGCTTTTGAGCGCCACACCGGGGCCGCTGGTGCCGGTGGCAGCCAGCGCTCCACCAAAGGCCGCGCCGATGGTCGATCCCATCGCCGCAATTTCGTCTTCTGCCTGGAAGGTGCGCACATCGAACTGTTTTTGATTAGCCAGGGTATGCAGAATGTCACTGGCCGGGGTGATAGGATATGAGCCGTAGAAGAGGGGTTTGCCTGCTTTTTGAGCGGCGGTGATCATGCCTATAGCCAGGGCTTCGTTGCCGGTAATACGGCGATAGACCCCTGTTTTGAGGTGGGCGGGCTGAATATGGAAGCGGGTTTGAAAAGCTTCGGTGTTGTGGCCGACATCATATCCGGCAATTAAGGCCCGCTTGTTGGCATCGACCAGCAGGGGGTCTTTGGCAAACTTCTTCTCAATATAGCTGAGGGTTGTTTCTAAGGGCCGGTCGTATATCCAGAAGGTAAGACCGAGCGAGAAAAAGTTTTTGCAGCGGTCTTTATCACGCGTCGATAAATCCTCAAGGTCGGCCAAGGCGTTACGGTTTAGGGTTGTAATCGGCAACTCGTAGAGATCATACCCTTTTAAGCTGCCGTCTTCCAGGGGGTTACTGTCGTAATCCGCTTTGTTAAGATTGCTTTTGGTAAACGCATCTGTATTGACGATGATTTTACCACCCGGCTCCAGATCGATGAGATTTGCCTTGAGGGCCGCCGGATTCATCGCCACCAATACTTGCGGCGCGTCGCCGGGGGTGAGAATCTCCTCGCTGGAGAAGTTGACCTGAAACCCACTGACTCCAGCCAGCGTACCGGCCGGCGCTCTGATCTCTGCCGGAAAATCGGGCAGGGTGCTGATATCGTTACCAAAAACAGCCGACGTGTTGCTGAATTGCAAACCCGTCAACTGCATTCCATCACCGGAGTCGCCGGCGAAACGGATGATAACCGAATCGATATCTTGATACTCCACGTGCTGTTTACTTTCGGGCATAAAATATCCTCCTCATTTTACAAAATTGATAGGTTAGCACTGTAAACTGAATCTCCTCTCTGGAGTGGGTACCCTTTTATAAGGTGGGAATAATGAGAAAATGAAGTGGATTAAGGTGATAGAGCAATTGTATCGGGTGGAGGTGTGCATGTGGCATTCAAACATTTTGAACCTTAATGAAAAAAGCCCGCAGTTTCACTGGGGCTCTGGGGATTCTGTTCGGTATCACTTACGGTTTCCACAAGCATTATGGAGTCCCACCATTGGAATGTGTTGCTTGGAAATTTATACAATATTTATGAATGATAATATAAAAATTTGGATTAGCTTTAAATTATACACGAAAGAGGTGGCATGGCAAGTAGATGTGTAAAGGTACGACAGCAGTTTTTACCGATTGGGTGCGGAGTCGAAGAATATTTTTGTTAAAGTCGCGGACTAACCCACGTATATCTAATCTAGACCATCTGTTTCAAACCGTTTGGTCTGACCGTATGGATAGATTAGCGGCACACTGTCGCCTTGAAATTGCTTTTGGATTTTCTTCCAGTAAGCTGCTTCAAAGAGATCAGAATGATGTTGAACAAATACCTCGTGCAGATCATCGCGTAAACCTAAAAAATGGGGGAACTGTTCGGGAAAGATGTCATCTTCATCATAAGCAAACCACGGTTCATCAGAAAACTCGTCGATATCGGAGCGAGGCGGGGGCATACGCCGGAACTTGCACTCGGTGAGCAGTGAGATTTCATCGTAATCGTAAAAGAGTACCCGCCCATGACGCGACACACCAAAGTTCTTTAACAGGAGATCGCCGGGGAAGATGTTGGTTGCGGCCAAATCTTTGATAGCACTGCCATAGTCGACGACGGCTGCCCGCGCCGCGTCCTCATCGGCTTCATTAACATAGATGTTGAGCGGAATCACCCGGCGCTCGATGTAAGCCAGGCTAATGTTGACATCGTTTTTGGTTACGGTCACGGCGTTGGCGGCAACCGCCTGCAGCTCGTCCAACAAATCTTCAGAGAAATATTGGCGATCAAACTTCAAACGCTCAAATTTCTGGGCGTCGATGAGCCGTCCGGCCCGATCGTGCATAAAGACCAAATGGTATTTCTCTTTTACAGCCTGATGATTGGTTTTCTTGGGTGGGTCAAACTTATCCTTAATAATTTTGATGATGATGTCGTAGTCGGGCATGGTAAAGGTAACCATCACCATCCCGCGCTGGCCGCGGGCGATTTCGAATTTATTGTTGGTATAAGCCAGATGGTGCAAAATATCGCGGTAAAGCTCCGTTTTGCCGTGCTT
>JAGRBY010000472.1 GCA_020433835.1 Anaerolineae bacterium
TTTTTTGATGTAATTTTTCTTGGCGAACTTTGCGCCTTAGCGGTTCGTTTTCTTGCTCAACATGCAAGAAGTCGTTGGGTTAGAACCTAATCCTGATAAAACATTTTCTGGCTTAGTATTTCGATGCTAAATATTCCAGCAACTGCTGCACACCCACCGGAATCAAATCTCCGGCGACGCCGGAACCTTTGACATCCATGCCCACCAAAAAGCAGTTTTCGACCGGCGTGGCAGGATCGAGTCGATTTTGGCCGGTTTGCCCAAAGGTCTGGCCCGATTCCGTCCCCGCCCACGTTCCGGTAAAGAACATCGGCACCGACCATTCCAGCACCGCATCGAAATGGGGAAAGAGCACGTGCATATCGGCCAGGGCCAACTGTAGCTCTGTGCTGCGGTCATCGCTATACGTGGGGAAAAAGGCGTCGAACAGATGCAGTCCGCTCTTCGACAGCGTGGGGTCAAGCAACGTGGGCGAGAAGACACCGACCACCCGTTGGCAGTGCGGCGTCATCGTAATCGGAGCCTGGGTAAAAAGCGGTTCACGCGTCGCCCCGAAGAGAGCCGCACATTCAACCCCCTTTAGCTGCGACAGTCGATTGACATAGTCGGCGGGCAGGTTGTGGACACCCACAAGGCGCACAAAAGCGCGCGGCCCGCCGTTGTGCAGCACAAAGCGGCTGCGGATCTGGCGTCCATCAGCCAACCGAATACCGGTGGCCCGATTGCCTGCCACGCAAATCTCGGCTACCGGTGAGCGCACAAACAGAGCGCCCCCGGCCTGGCGCAGCGCCGTTACCAAGCCTTTGATAATCGACCGTACGCCCCCGACCGGCATGGCAAAATCCTGCCCGGCCGTCCGGCCATCGAGCGTAATTTGAATATATTCGCTGGCCGGCATCGCCCGGCTGCTCAACCCCGAGGCCGTGGCGGCGATAGCATCAACCGCGGCCACGAGATCATCATCGTCACTAAATTCGGCGATGTAATCGGCTGCGGAAACCAGGTCGAGGTCGGTCGAGGCCGGCTGCTCCAACTGACGTTTGCCGGTTAAAATGGCTTTAAGCCAGGCTTTGCGCGTTAGGGGAGTCAGCATATCGAACAGGCTGTTATAGTGGCGACCGTCGGGAAACTGGATGGTGTACTGTTCGGTCAAATCGGCATCTGTCAGCGAGGCATACTTCAGGTTGATATCCATCTGCTCCAGAAAGCGGCCGATGTGGCTCTTGGGGCCAAGGTTCGTCCAGGCTCCGGTGGTGACGGCAGCCCCCTTGTAATCGATTTCAGTGTAGCGTCCCCCCGGAAACCCCAGCTTTTCAAAAACAGCCACGCGATAACCAGCCTGTGCCAGAGCCACCCCGGCCATCAATCCCCCGATACCGCTGCCGATAATCGACACGTCGTAATCATCAGCCGGTCGAGGCCGGTAGGGTTTCAGGGGCGCATCCGGGATAAAGCAATCGCTGGGGCAGGCATAGACGCACAGATTACAATCGGTACATTTTTCGGGAATAACTTCCGCCCAGCCGTCGGTTTTGAGCGCATCATAGGGGCAGACCAAAACGCAGTAGCCGCAGCCGGTACAGGTTTGTTTGTTAAGCCGCATAGGTCTCCTCGTCAATAAGCGTTCAGCACTTAGCTGTTAGCATTCAGCAGTTTACTTTGGATCGCAAGTATAACCCATCTCGACAGAAAACCAAGCCGGTGACTTGTTATCACCCGGACAAATCGGCAATTTGTCTTACGAACCTATTTTCAAAAGCGCATTATGAAGCCTATTAGGATTTCTGTCCCAATTTCCCTCGCAAACCTTTTGCGGCAAAGATGCTTGTGTTATACTTAAGGAAATCGCTTTCTTTGTCGACCTCTCACTGCCTAAAATAACGCTATTACCCTTTCTACCTTCTAAGCCCAACAAGCAGTTAATAATTTACACATTCTAATGAGAAGATGGGGTACGTGCGCCTATCATTTTTTGCGCTGCACGCTGCGCAACAAGCGTGAGGGATCGTTGAGGAGTCAGGTGATCCATCATCGTTAGCCTTACCTTTAGCCTTCTATAAGGAGAAACCTATGTCGCACCGAGAGAGTCTTCAAAAACAGATCAGCTTCTACACCCGCCGGCTGCACAAGCTGCGCGAACAGGAGGCGATGAAAGGCTCAAATACACCCTCTGAAATCTTAATGGAAATTGACGATATCGAGGCCAAACTGCCCATCCTTCGCGCCAAGCTCGAAGATGCGTCCTCCGAGCCGGATTTACCCTTGTCCAATGCCGAGTTGGCTGAGGACATGACCCGGCAACCGCAGAATACACCGCCGTCGTCATCAACCCAGATCGGTGGCTTTAACCTCAGCAATGTCAGCGGCAGCACCATCACCATCGGCAATGTTTCGGCCAACCTCAATGCCGGTGGCGATATCGTCGGCGGCGACAAAGTCACCACCCACATCACCTCCGGAGCGGTTGATCAGGGCGATGTCCAAACCCGGCTAGAGGCGGCTCTGGATAAGTGGCGGCAGGAACTTGAGGCCAAAATCGCGACCCTGGCTGATTTGGATGATGAGGAGAAGAACGATTTAAAGAAACAGGCCGATAAGGTTCAGCAAGAAGCTGTCAAGGGTGAGGCCGCTAGTCCGGGTAAACTGGAGCGCCTTCTGAACGCGATGAGCGCCATGGCCCCCGATATTCTGGAGGTGACGGCGACCACCCTGCAAAATCCATTTGCCGGTGTGGGGCTGGTCTTGAAAAAGATTAATGACCGCATTAAACTGGAGCGAGCGAAGTAGGCCCTCATCGCCACGCCGCAGTTGTTGGAAATGTTGGGCTTTGGCGTCATCGCCTAACGGCACAAACCAGCAAGAATTTCACGAGCGCCGCAGAACTTTGCGGCGCTTTTTCTTTGGCATTTCCCCGGCATTTCTTTGGCATTTTAGGGGTAATTTTTGGGTTTCCTCACAAACCCCTTGTGTCGAGGCGGTTTGTTGTGTTATACTTGAGCTAAGCCTGTCATCTTCTATCTCATCGCGTTTTTTATCACGCAACATGGTCACAACCTGAACATAAAAATAGGTAAGCAAGTCGCTGACTTGTCCGACCCGGACAAATAAGTAATTTGGCTACAAAGTTTACGTGAAAGGATGAGACTATGTCAGATAAACATCAAACCTACTCTACCAAAGCAAATCCTATACGTCGCTTATGGGAGCACGTTGGGGCGGGGCTTATGGTTATCATCGTATTGGGGATGATACTGGGGATGAAGATGACTTTACAAGCGATGACCAATACAGAGTCGTCGAAACAGAGTGCACAGGTCGGCACGTTAGAAGAGCGGCAATTATTCTTTCCGATCATCTACAACAGCGGCGGCAGTAACGAGGCTCCCGACATGGCCGAGATTTTCTCGATCAGTGGTTACGACAACATCGAACAGAGCGAACCTGATTTTCAGATTGGGTTGAGAAACCATACCGAAGCAACCGCTTATGATATCTATCTGGCTGATTCCGCTAATATGCATAAGATTTGCGCGGACGTAGTTACAGATGTGTCGGGAGATAGCGACGTTTCCTGCGACTTGAGCGCTGTCGGCGGCGGCCTGTTGCCACCAGGGCTTTATGATCTCTTTTCGACAGTGAGTGGGACGCTTGCCCCCAAGGTAGCGATTGCCGACCTTCAGGTGGAGATTGTTGCGACACCGCAGCCCGCCATAGCCGAGATTTTCTCAATCAGCGGTTACGACAACATCAAGCAGACCGAGACCGATTTTCAGGTTGGGCTGAGAAACCATGTCGAAGCAGACGCTTATGATATCTACCTGGCTGATTCGGCCAAAAGTTATAGAATTTGCGAGAATGTGGTTCCTAATAGTTCAGGAAATAGTGACGTTTCCTGTGACTTGAGCGCCATCACCGGCGGCTTGCTGCCACTCGGCCTGTACGATCTCTACTCAACGGTGGGTGGGACGATCTCGCCCCTGATAGCGGTTGCCCCGGAGCAAGTGCAGATCGATACCATTTCGATGCCCCCCGTCCCCGCCCCTCAGATTTGGTCAATTAGCGGTTACAGCAACATTGAACAGACCGAGACTAATTTTCAAGTGTATTTGGCTGATCATTCCCCAGAAACCGCTTATGATATTTATTTAGTCTATAATTTCAGTGATGCATATAAAATTTGCGCAGACGTGGTTACGAATGCCGTAGGAGATAGTGACGCTTCTTGTGATTTGAGGATCGTCACCGGCGGCTTGCTGCCACCCGGTCTGTACGATCTTGTCTCGACGGTGAGTGGAACGATTTCGCCCCTGGTAGCGATTGCCCCCGATCAAGTGCAGATTGTTGCAACGCCGCAACCAGCGCTAAAGTTTGTAAGCGGTAATACGAGTTGGGCAGTTGGCTCGCCCACGCAAATTGAACTTGTCGACCACCGGGCTGCTGACGAGCCTTTTACTCTGGCCTTGTTCGACAAGAACTTGAACTTTGTCAAAAATATCGCGACCGGATTACCTGCAACCACGGAGCCTATTGATTGGATGGTCGATGATGTAGCCGGTTGTGATGTCGCTAGTGGGACGCCCTGTTATTTACGCACCCTCAAGAGTGATAGCTCCGTGATTGCTGAATTAGCGGTTTTTATTAACCAACCAGAGTTGATTTTAGTGCCTGGTACGCAGCCTTATGCTCAAGGCCAAACACTACGCATTTTGCTGAAAGCGCATACGCCTAATTCGGTTTATGACGTCTTTATTCAAGGAGGGTCGCTGTCTGCCCCGCTCAAATTGGGAACTACCCTGGAAACCAATGCATACGGCGATACGCCTTACGCTATTGCCTGGACGGTTCCAGCGGGTTGCGGCTCTGGGTGGGAAAACGGAATGTATGATATTGTCTCTAAACCGGAAGGGCAAGCCATCGAAATTGCCAAGCAAGAAAACGTTGAATTCTTTACCCAACTAAATCCGTATCTCACTGTAGATGGAGGTAATATCTGGCCGACCGGATCCACAATTAGTATTCAGCTCCATTTACATTATGATAATACCACGCATTATCTGGAGTTTGATCAGAACCGGATTCCAACATCAAATGCCGATGATACGTTTATGACCAGTAACTGTGGCTTTGCTGTGGTGGATTATGAAATACCGCTCGATACGGCTAGCGGAATCTACAAAATTGTTTCTTACCTTGACAGTGACAATACGAAACAAGCGGAATTCGAGGTGACAGTTAATACAGCCGAGATTATCTCACTCAGCGGTTACGCCAACATCGAGCAGACCGAAACTGATTTTCAGATAGAGCTGAGAAATCATACTCCATCAACGGCTTATCAGATCTATCTGGCTGACTCAGCCAATAGGTACAAAATTTGCGCAGACTTACTTACAGATAGCACAGGACAAAGGGATATTTCCTGTGACTTGAGCGCTGTCGCTGGCGGCTTGCCCCCAGGGCTATACGATCTCTACTCGACGGTGATTGGGACGGTCTCGCCCCCGGTCGCGGTTGCCGACTTTCAAGTGGAGATCGTTGCTGCACCATAGCCATAGTGACTCACAAAAGCTCCGCAATCAACTTCGCCGCCCGGGCTGCGCCGCCGGCGTCGTAGGGGCGATAGTTGCTGGTATCCGCACCGAGAGTCTCCAGAGCGGCTTCGGCCAGAGCTTCAACACCGGTCTGATGGTAATCGAGCCGATTACCGGCGCGATAGTGATCGAGCCGGTAGGTAACGTGGTAAAGCTGCTCGCAGTGATCTTTCAGCGGAAAGTAGATAAACGGGCGGCGGTTGGCGGTCAACTCCATGGTGGTGCCTAAGCCACCCTGTACTATGGCCAAATCAGCTACGGCCATATGCTCG
>JAGRBY010000473.1 GCA_020433835.1 Anaerolineae bacterium
CCCCTATGCAAGTAAAAATTCGACGCAACGACCTTTTTATGGAAGGCACTTGCCTGCTGTGCGGCGAGGCGTTCCCGCCCGACATTATCATCGCCACCGCCTATCGCGATGACGGTAAAAAATCGTACGGCGACGTTTGCCCGCGCTGTATCCACGATGGGGAAATCGCCGCCCGTGCTGCCGTGCAGGAACAGATCCAAAGTTTGCGCGACAAAGCCGAACGCTTGTTAACCGCTGCCGCCGATTTAGAGGAGGCCACCCGGACAGCAATCGAACTGCCGACCTGGGAAACGTGGCGCTCGGCCCATCTGCAAACCTTCCTGCGCCGGATTGGGCTATACGATGACGCCCGGATTACAGCCTTTCGCCACGAGGTCGCAGGCTGGGGCGAAGCCGCCCTGCATGATTACCTGGCCCAAAACGTTGACCCCGCCACGCAGGATGATCATTACCAACAAGCCCTCTACGCCATCGCCTGGCACGAACGGGAAAAACGGCTGGCAATCTCCACGTCCAAACCTTAGATGCGGCGGCAGGTCGTCGATCCCCGGCGCACCCTGCGCCTCTTCTAAACTTTACCCCAACTAGCCGGGTAACTAGACCAAACAGCCAGCCAAAAATCTCAACAAATATCCGGTGTGCTCAACGCCATTTTAAGGTACACTATTATAAGGGAGTTTGGCCCCGAACGCCTCCAGGCACGCATCATTTATGGCGGGACGAATGAGCAGGGAGGTGTTCCGGGGCCAATGTTAGGCGAAGGCGAAGGCGAAGGTTTAGACAAAAAAAACTTCGCCATTTCATAAGGTCGCTCAAGTCGCTCTCTTTTTTCTCAGCCTCAACCTGTGCCTTGGCCTCTCAATAGTCATATACAAAGGATGATACCTATGGCAGATATCACACCAAAAATTGGCGCTTACATTAGTATTGCCAAGAGCAGTCTGCAGCCGATATTTGATAACCTGAAGGCAGCCGGGTTCACACTTATCGGCCCAACGCTGGGCGACAGCGCCATCGAGCTGGCCGAGATTACCCAGACATCGGATTTGCCGATGGGCTGGACTGAAATTCAAGGGGCGGGCAGCTACCGGCTTGAACGGCGGAACGATCAGGCTTATTTTGGTTATGGTGTTGGCCCCCACGCCTGGAAACGTTATCTCTACCCCCCCACTCTCAAACTTTTCTCCATTGAGCGACAAAACGGCAGTTTCTCCGTTATCCCTGCCGACCGAACCGTGCCGCAGTACGCCTTTATCGGGGTGCGGCCCTGCGATATGCAGGCCATCGCTATCCAGGACCGCGTCTTTCTACAGCACGGTTTTCAAGAGACTGATTACAAAGCCCGACGGCAGCGAGCCTTTATCTTGGCCGTCAACTGCACCGAGCCGGGCGGCACCTGTTTTTGCGCCTCGATGGGCACCGGCCCGCAAGTCGAGAGCGGCTATGACCTGGCCTTGACGGAACTGCCCGAGATTTTCCTGCTGGAAATCGGTTCGGAGTTAGGGCGCGAAGTATTAAGCGGCGTCGATTGGTGGCACACGGGCGCTTTCGAGTTGCAAACGGCTCGCCAGGCTCTGGCCGCAGCCAGGACCCACATGGGCCGGCAGCTTGATATCGCCGATTTGCCCAACCTGCTCTACCAAAATCTGGAACACCCCCGCTGGAATCATATCGCTAACCGCTGCCTCTCGTGCGCCAACTGTACCCAGGTTTGCCCTACCTGCTTTTGCAGCGATGTCGTCGAAGTCAGCGACTTAGAAAATCAAAAGGCCGAGCGCGTCCGGGTTTGGGACTCGTGCTTTAGTCTAGATTTTTCGCACGTTCACGGCGGAAACATCCGGCCTACCACCCGCGCCCGCTACCGGCAATGGCTCACCCACAAGCTGGCCTCCTGGATCGACCAGTTTGGTACGCTGGGCTGTGTCGGCTGCGGCCGCTGCATCACCTGGTGTCCGGTCGGCATCGATCTCACTGAGGAGGTTAGCGCCATCCGAGAGGAGAGTCCGCGATGATTATAACCAACGTCATTCCATCATCCACCACCACAACAACGGCAGCCGGCGACGAGGCTTATTTGCCCCACCCGGCCCGCATCACCCATATAAAGGAAGAAGCCTACGCCATCAACACTTACACTCTGGTTTTTGAAGAAGAAACCGTGCGCCGGCAATATCGCTTTGCCGCCGGTCAATTCAATATGCTTTACCTGCCCGGCATCGGCGAAGTCGCCATCTCGATTAGTTCCGACCCGGCCAAGCCGGAACAACTGGGCCATACTATCCGCTTTGCCGGTAATGTTACCCGCGCCATCGGGCGGCTCAAAGTCGGCGATAGTATCGGGCTGCGCGGCCCCTACGGTTCAGCCTGGCCGCTGGCGCGGCTCTATAATGAAGACATATTTCTCGTCACCGGCGGTATCGGTATGGCCCCCCTCCGCCCTGTACTTTATGCGATTATCCGTAACCGCCACCGCTTTGGCCGCGTTGTTCTGCTCTATGGGGCCAGAACCCCAACCGACATGCTTTACACCGGCGAGTTTGAACGCTGGCAGGAACACGACATTCAAATACACACCACCGTTGACCGGGCCGATCCCGATTGGCGCGGTCAAGTGGGCGTGGTGCCGATGCTGTTTTACCACCTGCGCCTGGACCCCCGCAAAACCGTTGTCTTAACCTGCGGCCCGGAAATTATGATCCGCTTTGTGGTTTACGAAGCGCTGGCCCGCCGGGTTCCTAAAGAAAAAATATTCCTCTCGATGGAGCGGAATATGAAATGCGCTCTGGGCTTTTGCGGCCACTGCCAGTTTGGTCCGTCCTTCATCTGTAAAGAGGGGCCGGTCTTGACCTATGCCCAAGTTGAGCCATTTTTTGGCGTGGAGGATTTCTGATGAACAACGTGAATGGTGATCTTCACATCATCAAACCGAACCAACCGGCCCCCCCCATAAAACCCCGGCTGGCCGTCTTTAAATTTGCCTCGTGCGATGGCTGCCAGCTTTCCATCTTGGATGCGGAAGATGAACTCCTGGCGCTGGCCGATAAGGTTGAGATTGCTTACTTTGTGGAGGCCAGCCGCCGCACACTGGCCGGGCCATATGATATCAGCCTGGTTGAAGGTTCTATCACCACCCCGGAGGAACTTGAGCGCATTCAAGAAGTCCGCCGCCAATCGAAATATCTCATTGCCATCGGGGCCTGCGCCACCGCCGGCGGTATTCAGGCTTTGCGCAACTGGCACGATGTCGATGACTTCGTGCAGAAAGTTTATGCCCAGCCTGCCTACATTCAAACGCTGGCTACAGCCACGCCTATCAGTGACCACGTTCATGTTGACTTTGAGCTGCGCGGCTGCCCCATCAACAAAGCCCAACTGCTCGATGTGCTAACCGCGCTGCTCATCGGACGCCAGCCCCGCGTGCCTGCTTACAGCGTTTGCGTTGAATGCAAACGGCGCGGCACCACCTGTGTAACCGTGGCCCAAGGAATACCCTGCCTGGGGCCGGTAACCCAGGCCGGCTGCGGGGCGCTGTGTCCGGCCTACCGGCGCGGTTGTTACGGCTGTTTCGGCCCGGCGGAAGCCCCCAACCTGGACGCCTTAGGCCAGCGCTTCCTGGATATGGGCGCGTCGCCGGATGAGGTTGTGCGCCTGTTCCGAACGTTTAATGGTTATGCCGATGCCTTTCGCCTGGCCGGCGATAAACTGGAGGAGATACAGCGATGACAACCAAAACCGCACCGCGCCGAACCATCAAAGTCGGTTACCTGGCCCGCGTTGAGGGCGAAGGCGCACTGAATATCGTGACCGAAGATGGCGCGATTACCCAGCTAGAGCTGCGCATCTTTGAGCCGCCCCGCTTTTTTGAAGCCTTTCTACGGGGACGCAGCTTTCTGGAAGCCCCCGACATCACCGCCCGTATCTGCGGTATCTGCCCGGTGGCTTACCAGATGAGTTCCATTCACGCGCTGGAGAAAATTGTGGGGCTGACCATCTCCCCCGAAATTCGGGCGCTGCGTCGCCTCTATTATTGCGCCGAATGGATCGAAAGCCACGCCCTGCACGTTTATCTGCTCCACGCCCCCGATTTCCTGGGCTTCGATAGCGCCATCGACATGGCCGCCCAGGCCCACCTGCGACCGGCGGTTGAGCGCGGCCTGCGCCTGAAAAAGATTGGCAACAGGCTGCTGGCCATCATCGGTGGCCGGGAAATTCATCCTATCTCCCCCTGCGTCGGCGGCTTCTACCGCGCCCCCACCTGGGACGAACTGCTGGCCCTGCGGGCGGAGTTGGAATGGGGGCTGGCGGCGGCCATCGAAACAGTGGCCTGGACCGCCACGTTACCCTGGCCCGACTTTGCCCCCGACTACGAATTTGTATCCCTCTGCCATCCTGATGAATATCCGCTAAACGAAGGCCGGGTCATCTCCTCCAAAGGGTTAGATATTGCGGTAGAAGAATTTGAGCAACACTTTGCCGAAGAACATCTACCGCACACCAACGCCCTGCACGCCCGGCGCATCAACGGCGGCAGTTATTTTGTCGGCCCCTTGGCTCGCGTCAATCTCAATCGCGATAAACTCTCGCCCGCGGCTCAGGAGGCTCTGCGCCACAGCGGCCTCAACTTCCCCACCAATAATCCCTTCGCCAGCATCGTCGCCCGTTCGCTGGAGCTGGTTCACGCCTTTGAAGAAGCCCTGTGGCTGATCGACACCTACCAACAGCCTCAACCCAGCCGCCTGCCGGTAAAACCGAGCGCCGGGGTCGGCTGCCACATTACCGAAGCCCCACGCGGCATGTTATATCATCGCTACCACATCGACAGCGCCGGTCTCGTTCAGGAAGCGCACATTTGGGCACCGACCTCGCAAAATCTCAAGCGAATGGAAGATGATCTGCGGGCCTTTGTGCCGCAGGTGATGGATTTGCCGCCGGAGCAAGCCACCTGGCAGTGTGAGCAGCTTATCCGTAACTACGATCCCTGTATTTCGTGCGCCACCCACTTTTTGAAGCTGAAGATTGACCGCCGGTAGAGATAGCAAGATGAAACTTCGTGTTGTTGGGGTCGGTAAACCGTGGGCTACGGATGACGCCGTTGGCCCCCTGATTGTCCGGCGGCTGGCGGCTCGCTTTGAGGATGCGTTGCCAGCGCACCATAAAATCAAACTGTCTTTTGCAACGGTGCTGGAGCCGGCGGTTGATTTGCTGTATATGATTAACGGCTGTGACATCTTGATTATTATCGACGCTGTGCGGAGCGATGCCGCGCCCGGCACCATTCACCGGCACATTTGGCAGCCCGATCTGCTTGAGTCACGCGGCATCGAGCGAGCATCTTCGCACGGTCTGGGCGTGCGCGAAATTTTGGCGCTGGTCGGCGAACTCAACCGGCTGCCGAAGGATGTTTTTCTGTGGGGCATCGAGATTCTTTCGACAGAGCCGGGCGATACGCTGTCGCCGCCGGTGGCGATGGCCCTTGATAATGTGGTTGAGCAGCTTAGTCAGACGTTGGTAAGTTATATCAAAAAAATGGGTAATTAAGCCGCAAGTCTACAATAAGGCTAAGGCTGAGGCGAAGGCTAAGAAAAATCTAAAGAAAACGCCAAAGAAAACCGGTCAACTTCTTGCGGTGGCGGTAGCTCAATCTAAATTTTTCCTTACTTAGCCTCAGCCTTAGCCTTAGCCTCATGATAATGGCGGCTAATGATTGAATAGTTGAAAAATTATGAAAAGAGGGACGTTATGAATACACAAACTATTCTTGAAATTCTCAAGAGCGCTCAATTTACCCGCTCGCTAAAAGAGGAGCATTTGCAAAAACTGGCCGGGA
>JAGRBY010000474.1 GCA_020433835.1 Anaerolineae bacterium
AATTTTGATACAGTGACATTGGCCGGGAGTCACTGTATTCTTAATGAAGCAACCCGGTTATATCTATCGTTTGAAGGGGAAGCCTTAACATGCAAAAGCAACTCAATTTCATCAGAAACCTGCCGGACTATTCCGGAGGGTATGAATATGATCTTACTGTTCAACTTCCTGTGTTCTCAAGAGAAAATATTCGTGAAATCGCCCAACCTCTGATCGATGAAGTTGACGTCGATTTAGGTTTAATGCACTGTGCAAGATTTCGCTGGCAAGATGTTGATCGCATTCAGGACTACTTTGAAGATCTTGGTTTCGACATAAACCATATTGATGAACGTAAAATAGAAGATTGGGAAGATTGGGTTGAAGTTCAAGCCGTAGATTAATTCTTCACTGACGGAAGACAAAACAGTGGTAGCTCCGAATTCTCGTTAGAGCTACCACTGTTTTTTTAAACCATAAGTAGCTGATTATTGGTTCAACTGACCCACTCTTTCGCGCCAGGTGTTAACGGTTTGAAATTCGCTAACCACGACAGTTCGTTGGGCAATAAGAATATCGTAAGCAAAGGTGACGTTGATATTGATGATATCGAACGTCTCACCGGTGTCGATGTTCGCCAGAGCCGTACGCGCGATGCTGTTGATAAGAGCAGTTTGTGCTTCTTCCGTATCAAGGTAACCCTTATACCACACCCGAATATTTAACAGACGGGGGGGAGGCTCGCTCGACGGTATCGTTCTATCCTCAACAATCACCGAAAAAAAACGCTCCTCCGCTTTTAGTTGATGGGTGAGCGCATCCGTTTCAGCCGTTGTCGTCGCTCCCATCGACGAAAAATTCACCAATCCGGCAACAGCAATCGCAACTACAAACAGTAGCCCCGCTGTCTTCCGCAAGTCGGGCGACTGCGGAAAAGCCGAAATCGCATGCCCCTCCAAATGAACCACGTACGTTTTGCATACAAGATCATGCCAGGCTTGGCAGGTTATTTGATTAAAGAAAAAGGTATAGGCTAAGACAGAACCAAGCCCCAACGCTACGCTAAGTTGCAGCCATTGCATGACATCAATTTCAAATACCGGCAGTGACCAGCCCAATAGACTAACTGGTGTCGCCAGAATGGTTGTTCGTATCAAAGAACGTCTCCAATCAATGGGCCGATTATCGGTTCCTCGCACTGCAATGTGGGTAAAGCGTTTGCCCGGCGTTTGCCCGCCGCCTAAATTAGAATTAAAAATTCCAAAGTAAAGCAAAACAATGGGTATCCCCACCCAGCGACCGTAGGGGCCAAGCTGAAACCACACCGACCACAACAGCCAACTGCTTACGTGCCCCCCAATACCCAAAATAACCATGTCGATAATCATGGCCGCGCTTCGATGCCAGATACTGGCCGGCGGCGGTACATGGGTGGAATAGTCTTTTGAAGAGATCGTGTTTTCCAAATTTTGCCTCGTTCACTGTATCGTCCGGTTCAAAGTATACAACAACTCACCCCGATAGCGGCAATAGCTCCTGTATTTTTCCTGTGGTTTGACTTTTTTCACAAACCACTATAATTGTCATAAATTTACTTACAAAGGCTGTCGATGGCTACATCTGAGTCAAATTTTAAAGTCTCCTGTCGGAAAATATGGAAGATTTTCGGGCCGCATCCGGAGCAAGTCAAACAATCGCTTAAGCCCGATATGTCGCGCGCCGAAATTTTGCAGCAGACCGGCCATGTGGTCGCTGTTAAAAATGTTTCGTTTGGAGTGCGAGCCGGTGAAACATTTGTGGTGATGGGGTTATCCGGCAGCGGCAAATCCACTTTGGTGCGCTGCATCTCTCGCCTGATCGAACCCACCAGCGGACAGATCATCATTGAGGGCGAAGATGTAACCGCCATGTCGGAAGATCGGCTGCGGCTGCTGCGTCGGCAAAAGATGAGCATGGTCTTTCAACATTTTGGCCTCTTTCCACATCGCAAGGTCATTGATAATGTGGCCTATGGTTTAGAAATTCAAGGCGTCGACCGTAAAACTCGACTCGAGCGTGCGCGAGATGTTCTTAAGATGGTCAGCCTGACCGGTTGGGAGAATCACTATCCGGGTGAATTGAGCGGTGGCATGCAGCAGCGGGTTGGCATTGCTCGGGCGCTGGCCGTCGATCCCGAAATTCTCTTTTTCGATGAACCGTTTAGTGCGCTCGATCCGCTCATTCGCCGCGAGATGCAAGACGAACTGCTTAATCTGCAAAAGGTGATGCAAAAGACTATCATCTTCATCACCCACGACTTTCTAGAAGCGGTTAAACTGGGCGACGACATTGCCATTATGAAAGATGGCGAGATTGTGCAGGTCGGTACACCCGATCAGGTTATTCTTAATCCGGCCAATGATTATGTCCGTGAATTTACCAAAGATGTGCCGCGTTCTCGCGTTTTGTCGGCACGAGCTATTATGAAACCTTGTGACGTGGTTTGCTCTGAAAATGACTCGCCGGAGCGGGTGCAGACCCGGTTGCAGAATCAGCTCAGTGCAATCGCTTTTGTTAATTCTGAGAATGGGCGCTTCTTGGGTATCCTATCACGTGAGCAGATTGATCGTGCCGTGCCAACGGTCAACCGCACCGTACGCCCGCTGCTTCACGACAACCAGCCGACCGTTTCGCCGCATACCTTTCTCAGTGATCTGTTGTCGATTGTCGCCGCCACTGATTTGCCGGTGCCGGTGGTTGACAGCAGCCGCACGTTGCTCGGCTCAATCGATCGAACGTCTGTTATTATGGCTTTGGGTGGTGCAGTCGACGGTTAGTAATCTGTTTTATAGCCTACTCTAAAAGGAATAGACCATGGTTCGTTGGGAATCCATTAGTGGTTACATTCAAATCCATCGGCGTGATGTGATGTACCTGGCCTTATTGGTGCTAATTTTGCTACTGCCGTTGATTGTAGACAGCCTATCGACCGACCTGACGGAATTTCCTGAAACGTGGGATGTTCATCTGCGTGAGCCACTTGACAATTTTCAGCGGTGGACCATTCGTAACCGGCTGACCCACCCCCTCTTTACCTGGTTTTTCGATCCTCTTAGCGATGCCGTAGATTTCTCTATTCGCCAAATTGAGGGTGTTTTACTGTGGCTGCCGTGGCCGGTTGTCGTACTAACGGCTTTTTTGTTGGGGCAGCGGGCTGTGGGGCTACGAGTTGCCCTCTTTTCTGCATTTGCTATGCTATTTATGGGTTTCATGGGGCTGTGGGATGAGGGTATGCTCACCTTGGCCCTCATGGCTGTTTCGGTTGTGATCGCACTCCTAATTGGCATCCCATTGGGAGTCTTGGCCGCCCGCTCCGACAAGTTCGAAGCGGGGCTGCGTCCTTTGCTCGATATCATGCAAACGCTGCCCGCTTTTGTCTACCTCATTCCGGTTTTACTCTTTTTTGGTATTGCCCGCGTGCCGAGCGTCATCGCCACCGTGATTTATGCCTTGCCGCCTGCTATTCGACTAACGAACTTGGGCATTCGGCAAGTCTCGCCGTCGGCGGTCGAAGCTGCCCGCGCGTTCGGTTCAACAGGCCGGCAAACGCTGTTCAAAGTTCAAATTCCGCTGGCCTTGCCGACGATTATCGCCGGAGTCAACCAGACCATTATGATGGCTTTTGGCATTGTGGTTATCGCGGCGCTTATCGGCGCAGGTGGCTTGGGTAACGAAGTGCTCATCGCCCTGCAAAAACAACAGGTTGGGCGTGGCTTTATCGCCGGTATGGCTATTGTCTTTATGGCGATTCTGCTCGATCGGGTCAGCTATGGATTTAGCCGTCAGCAAACCGTTAGCGACATGCGACACAGCCAGGGCTTTCATCTGCTACCCAACAGTTGGGATCGTTTTGCCATCGTACGCGGTTTTGAACACGGCCTCGATCTCATTTTAACGAGTAGTGATCGGCTGGCGCAAGTCATTGCTAACGGTCTGGCAAATTTGGTTAGCTTTATCGGTGGGATATTTGGAAAAAAAGAAGCTGGCAGGAATGGCGCTAATTTTCTGCGCGGTCAGGCTTTTTTAGTAGCCTCAGTGCTGTTGATTTGTGGATTATTGGTTGTCCATGCTCTTGTTCCCTATGGGCAAGAGTTTCCCGAAGCCTGGGTGTTTGATCTGGGCCAACCCGTTGATGCCGGCGTCGAGTGGATGCGCGACAATCTCTACCAAATTGGCGATACCTCTATCGGCACCGGCCCCTTGAGCGATTTTTTACTCATTTACACCCTCAATCCTATCCGTGCCTTTTTGCAAGATTGGCTGTCGTGGCCGTTGGTCATTTTGGGGTTCGCCGTAATCGCTTACTCGGTTGGTGGTTGGCGGCTGGCGATCTTTTCAGCGGTCGGACTGTTTGCGGTTGGGTTGATGGGCTTGTGGGAAGACAGCATGAACACCCTCAGCCAGGTGATTGTAGCCGTCTTCATCACTGTTCTGATCGCGATACCGCTTGGTGTGCTTTCCGCTCGCAGCGATACAATCGAGGCCTTTCTGAAACCGATTCTCGATACGCTGCAAACCATTCCCTTCTTTGTCTATCTTATTCCGGTCATTATTCTTTTTAATGTGGGTCGGATTCCGGGCATTATGGCTTCGGTACTTTACGCCCTGCCGCCAGGCATCCGGCTGACCAATCTCGGTATCCGGCAGATTTCAAATGAAACGATGGAGGCCGCGCGTGCTTTTGGCTCAACGCCGCGCCAAACGCTGTTTAAAGTGCAACTGCCGCTGGCCCTACCGGCGATTGCGCTGGGAGTCAATCAAGTCATTATGATGGTTTTGGCGATGGTGGTTGTGGCCGGTCTGGTCGGCGGCGGTGGTTTGGGGCTGTTGGCCGTCAAAGGCTTGGCTAATCCGATGCGTGATTTAGGTCGGGGTATTGAAGCAGGTATCGCCATCGTTCTTCTGGCGATGATTTTAGATCGAATTACACAGACGTGGGCTAAAAATCGAGAGATTAAGGGGCATCACTAAAAATTGTATCTTCTCAAAAAGTAGGTGAGCTTGTAGGACAAACTTAAGTTTGTCTTACATTACCACGAGTTATTGAGAAGATCCTAAAAATCAGGTGTCCAGATGTCTTTCAGGTTTAGGGTAAACCCGACCAGCACCGGTTCGCCGGAAAGTGTGTCAACATCATCCAACTGCGTTACCTGACCACTTGCGTCATACACGTAAATCTGTTTTTGCTCAGGGTTGATGAGCCAGCCTAACTCAAGGCCATTAGCAACATACTCTTCCATTTTACTTTGCAAATCTTGTAAACGGTCGGATGCTGAGCGTAGTTCAATGACGAAATCGGGACAAAGCGGCAGAAACTTCTTTTTCTGGGCCGCATCAAAACCGGCCAGTCGGGAGCGTTTGACCCAAGCTACATCAGGCGCACGCATCGCTCCGTTCGGTAAAATAAACCCGCCCGATGAGTCGAATACAATGCCGGTTCCATCTTGTTTAGACCAAATATGTACCTGTGTTGTCAATTCTGAATTTCGCCAACTCGACTCTGCTCCGACTGGTGACATAATGACTAGATCCCCTTCCGCAGTTCGTTCGATTTGTAAATCCCGGTTAATGCGACAAAACTCTAACAGTTGGTCATCGGTAAGATTGATGACAGGCTGCATATGAAGGATGAAAGCATTTGTTTTTTCTTTATCAAGAATTTGAGTCTTGATCATCAGATGCCCCTTTAAGGCTTTTAAAACAGTTTCTAAGAAAAGGAGTCCCAGCCGTTATACGATGGGACTCCTTTTTATTAACGTTAGGGTAGCCAGGATTGCCAGATA
>JAGRBY010000475.1 GCA_020433835.1 Anaerolineae bacterium
GATAGCGCCCCAGCTTTTCCGCGCCGCTGCCGCCCCGTCCGGTAAAGAGCGCCGCGTCCTGCGCGTCGGCCGTGCCAAAGACAAGGCGGGTTGGGATGTTGCCGGTGACTAGGCTACCGGCCGCCCCCTTCTCGCCCAGCCGTTGCGTGCCGACAATGAGATGAATCCCAGCCCCGCGGCCGAGGCTGGCCAGTTGGGCCAGTTGGTCATCGACTGTTGTCACGCCCAACAGGTTGAGAAGATCATCGAGAAAGACAAACAGATGTGGGTTCTCTTGGCCGGATTGCGTACGTCGGTGCATGACGTCGACCAGATAGCGGATCATCTGCGCCGATTCCTGTGGGTCGGTGATGACGGCAAAGGTATGGGCGAGGTTGGCGAACGCATGCCAGTCTTTCGGTTTAAAGGTTGAGACGATGAAGCGCGCCTGACGCACCGAATTCTGTTTGGCCAGATGGTAGGCCAGCAGCCGCGCCGCCGTGGTTTTGCCGCGGTTGGTGGGTCCGACCAGCAACAGATGGGGATTGGCCTGCAGATCCACGCCGCTCACGGTCTGGCGGCTGGTCAAGCCGAGCGGGATGGCCAGCCCCTGCCCTTTCAGCCGTCGTCCGTCCACTGACGCCGGCATGGGGCTAGGCGTTTCGATGAGGATCACGCCTCGGTCCATATAGACGCGCACCGGGCTGTCTGAGATCGCGGTCTCAATCGCGCCGGCGAGGCCCAAGGCTTTGTTGAGGTTGCGTTGGGTCGGTTCGTAGAGGCGTAGGCCGAACGTGAGTGTATGTGGTCCTTGAATGGTGCCGCAGAGATGCACATACAGGCCATTGTTCACGAACGCACCAGCGATAGCCCGCTCGAGTAAGGCGATATGGTTGTGGATGTTCATTCACATACCTCATTTATCTAAACGATAGGCAAAACACTCCCAAAACATGCCAGCTAATTAATAGCAAACTAGCGCAACCGTTAACGGTCGCGCTAAAAATACAATATAATTTATGTATCGTCAAATTCACAACAAAGCGCGACCGTTATCGGTCGCGCTCAGGAGATGAAATTTTCTTAGAGTTTGGGTCTTGTGTGGGGTCGTATTTTTTCGTGCCTTGAGCATCCATTTGAGCCTTATATTCTTTTAGCGATGGCAAATGTACGAGCCACACACCAATATCTTTGCTCGGCACGAGTCCTGCACGGATCAATCGGCGGATATAGTTGGAGGTATACCCTGTCGTCTCCGCCGCAATCCGCACGATCACATACTCGGATTCATCCATAACACGTTCCAGAGAGCGAAGGCGGTCGAAAAGTTTACCTTACTCTCATTATCGCAACAAATTGGGGAAAAGAAAAATGGACAGCATTGCTTGCTGCCCATATGTTTAATAATTTGGTATGACCCAAATAACGAGTAAATACTCGTTTCATCGTATAAGTAAATACTCGCCCTATTAATTGGCTGTTTACAGCATCCAGGATTTATTCACGAAAGGTTTGCTGTAATTACACCTTTCGTGATAGATTGCGTATGATATGCACGTTGTGGCTAAGGAGGATGGCTCATGTTTCAAATTATGGTTGAATATCAAGGTACCTGGCCGGACGAAGGCACGTTGAATATCAACGGACAGTTTATGGAGAAGACCTTTTCCGGGGTCATTGCGGTGTCGCCGGGAAAGGCAAAACGACGGGCAAATCATTATCTAAGCAGAGATATCTCCACAGGAATCTATGCGGATGACCCGGTCCTGCTCTGGGGGGAAACGCCCCTTTGGCGCCTAACGTTGAGTCTGCGCCTGCCTGGCTTGGAGACAACGGAAATCCCTGGGACAATCGAGATCGATGCCCACACCGGCGAAGTCATCGCCCTGTCCGCCGACAAACTAAACCTCATGCTGGAGATGGCGAATGACATTGCTCAACGTCTTACATTGGAAACAGCGCCAGCCAGCTGACTGTCTAGCCGCGTGTAGTGCAATGGTTCTGCAATACCTCCAAGTCCCCTTCCAGTACGAAACCCTGGTCGAGTTACTCGAAACCAAATTCTACGGCGCTGCCTTCTCAAAGATCCGTAAATTAGAGACATTGGGGCTCCATGTGTCAGTTGGCGATTGGGGTGGTGTACAGACCCTGGCGCAACATCTACCGACCGGGCTCCCAATTCTCGCCAATGTCAACACCAAAGAGTTACCCTATTGGAATCGGGAAGCAAGTCATGTGGTGCTCGTCATCGGGTTGGAGGCGAATAGTATCGTAGTCCATGATCCAGCCTTTGACGAGATGCCTAAATATATTGCCCTCCAAGAGTTTTTGCTGGCCTGGGATGAACAGTATCAGCAATACGGTGTTATTGGGCTGGATCAAATTGAAGGATAGGAATAGCACCATCCAGAAAAACACTCGTCTACTCGCACGAACATATACTCATCTACTCGCACAGCGGAATCGATATCTGTTCCCGGCTCAATCAAGTGCCACAAACTGGATCGCCTTTACTTTTGTCCCTAACACCATGCTGAGCTTGGACATGAACTTCCGCCGCATCTGCCGTTCAATCCAATCCTTGTTGTTCGAGTTGACGGCAATTACCGCATCATCCCCTTCCAGATCGACCAATCCACTGTCAGCCAACATCTGATAAGTCGCAAAGGGCATCGTCGCAGAAAACTCCTGAAGCACTTCTTGCCAGGCTTGCTTCAAGCGTTCAGGCGTCTCAAAACGGACGTAGAGCGCCATCAACCGGCCTTCACGACTTTCAACACCTGTTGTCCCCTCGGAACCTATTTGCGTGCCGCTACGGCCTTCTGTGGCGCTTTCAGCCAATTCTTGTACGTTCCCGTCCCATAGGCTGGCCTGTAACAGTTGCGTTGCGCCCACACGCACAAACTTAATACGGGTAAATTTACCGACCTTGATCACATCAGCGCCAGCCAGATAGTTTCGCTCAATTAACTCTGTGAAGGCCGGTTTGAACTTCTTGAGCAGATGGGACGGATAGCGACATTCCTTCATGCCCAGGCGCGCGGCCAGGTCAAAGATATCGATCTGGTACTCATCCCGGTAGTGCATTCGCTTATCGAGGAAGCGATAGAGTCGACGGGCCAAGGTGCTATCAAGGCTGTAGTAGAAGGTCACATCTAAATTTTTGATATAGCCGGCCTTGAAATTCTCCCAGAAACGCTCTCCCCAGACGACATAGGCGCTAATCTCCTCATCCTCCACATTGCTCTTCATCGACTTCAGCCAGAAATCATCGAGCAGGTGAAAGCCTTTCTCCGTGGTGACCCGCTTCTCATGTGCCTTGTCCCAAAACGACCCTTCCGAGTAGATGGTCACGCCGACGAGTTGCTGAAGCGCTTTCTTAACAGCCTTGTAGTTGACATTGCCGGTACTCATGTTCAACATCCTGAGAATGCGATAGGGTGTAAAACTCACCTTGCGATCGATAAAACGCTCTTCAGCCGACAAGGCCATCAACGCGACTAAGACCCGTTCAGCGAATTCCGTGGGTAGTCCAAACTTGGCCGAACCACTAACCACCCACTTCTGTTCCAACACACTACCATCCTTCTCAACAATTTGGCCGTGATATTCGATCACCTTGCGCGTGTCATTACGTCCCAACCGGGCGATTGGAAATTCAGCCAGATTCATTTCATCTTTGCCAACCGTGGGTAATGGTTGGAATGCTGGTATTGGATTGGGCTTGTTGCTACGATGAGTCATGGTCTCACCCCGTCCTTTCATGGCCAATCCCGTTGATTACAGAGAAGTAAACCAAAGCAAAAACAGAACGGCAAATTGGAAAAAAGGCTGCTGAAACGTCAAAAAGATACATGTCAATCAGTTTTTGGAAGAAGATGGAATCAAAGAGTCTTTGTATTCTCTTTTTTGTAAATAGTTTTTGTATTATTTTTTGTATAGGAGAGAAACTGGGTTTCAACCTACGATAATTGGGCCAAAAACTGGGTTTCAACCTACGATAGTTTGGGGGTAAAACTGGGTTTCAACCTACGATAGTTGATCCGAAAACTGGGTTTCAACCTACGATAGTTTTTGAATGACTGGGTTTCAACCTACGATAGTCCAATTATGTGTATATCGAATCCAGTTATGCTTATAGTTACTCGTGTAGTATCAATTAAAAGCTGGCAGCGTTTTGGCACATTTTTACACAAAACTATCCGAAAACTGGGTTTCAACCTACGATAATAAGAATTATTTGAAGACTTTATCCTTGATCCCCATGATTTTCGCCCTCCTAATCGCTAAAACCACAAAAATCGGCCTCAATTTGGAGGGAACCATGATGCCAAAACTGGGTTTCAACCTACGATAGTTTTGGTCTCGCTTTTCCTGTACAGGTATCAAAAAACGAGTCCAAATTCTGCTAAAAAGATGAAGTGCAGAGCGATGTACTTCATCTTTTTAGCTACGCAAGCGGTTTAATGACCAATACGCGCATCACCTGGTCCCTTTCTAACCGCTGATAGACAATTAAATGGCCCAGTGCCTCCCAAAAGACCAAATCCGGCTCACTGCGTTGGGTAACGCCGGATGGTGGAACCCCTGCGCTACTGCGGGCAATCTCAGCAACCGCCTGTAACAAAAATGGCGCATCGGAGAGTGCATTAGCCAAATACCCAATTGCAGCCTCACTATACTCAAGCCGCCACATGTCCCGCCAATCCTTTCTGGAGTTGAGCGATCCGTTCTTCGACCTCCTCGTGGGTGTATGTCTTCTCTTGACCTTGGTCAATACGTAACAGTGCGGCCAATGCCTCTGCGTGGGCTTCTTGATGAGCCAAGCGCTTAGCGATCCGATTCCATTCCATTGGATCGACTAAAACAGCTGTGGGTGCGCCATGCTGGATCAAAACTACGGGAGATTCCCGCACATTGTCTAACACTGCATTGGGTCGGCTTTTGAATTCAGAAATGGTCGCGGTTATCGGTACAGCTTGCATATACACTCCTTGTAATAGTCTATAAGAAGTCAACGAATTGACCGATTTTAGCACGAAAAACGGTCTTTGGCAACCAGTAGTTGATTTTGACTAGAAGTCAAAGGTTTCGGGTATCCAGAAAAATTGGGAGCTGGCAGACAAAAAGGCGATGCATGTTACATTGCTTGGGAGAGGTTAATGAAAAGTTCGCTTACTCATATGAGTAAGCGAGTACACGAACTGAGTAAGCGTGAAAATTGCTGCCAACAGCTCTAAAAAACTTCAAAATATGTACTATGCGAATTGGAAACATTCTTGTGTTTCGTTTAGTAAGTGAATAAATACTCGTACGAGTATTTATTCACTTACTCCTTTTTCGGACGCAACCAAAAGGATGCCCCGTTCCACGATAGCACTGAGGGTCTGTTTGTTACCATCACGAATTGTTTTGATCTGAATCTCTTCTAGCATGCGCAGGATAGAAGGTCTGATATTAAACGAGCGACGTTCCGGTTTATCAAGTACAGGTAAGGGTGGCTCCTCTTGCGCAGTTTTCTGAGATATTTGTGCTGCTTGCTCAACCTGTTGTTGAACCAGCTGATTGGTGGTTGGGTTGCCAAAAAATGCATCAGTGCCCATTCCTGTGTTTTTCTTCGAACTAGCCACGATTCAATACCTCCTGAACGAATGCCTGATAGGCTTGAGCGCCAGTACTCTCTGGCGCATAGCTAAAGATGTGCTGTATCCGACTATGTGCTTCCTCGACTTTGACATTTTTCGGAATGACCGTTGTAAAGGCCAAATCACCAAACCGCTGGCGAATTGCATTCACCGCGTCTTTGGCCACATTGGTGTT
>JAGRBY010000476.1 GCA_020433835.1 Anaerolineae bacterium
TAACACTATTGCGAGCAATCCGAAAAAGCCAGGCTCCAAACGGTAACCCTTGCATTTTGTATCGCCCCAAATTATCCCAGGCTTTGAGAAATACCTGAGATGACAAGTCTTCGGCTGTTTGTTTGTTACCAACTCGATGAAGAATAAAGCGGTATACATCATCGATATAAATGTCATACAGCCCGGCAAAAGCATCGGTATCGCCCGATTTCGCCCGTTTGATTAACTGAGCTTCTTGCGAGGCCGACTCTGGCAGCTGGGCTGCACCGGCACTTTCAATCAAGGTTACACCTATGAGAACGACAAACAAGAATAAACTGTTACGCACTTCCCGAAAAATCAGCTTAGAAAGTATATCATACTTATTTTTGCTGCCAAACCTAAATTTTGGAGTGGTTTTATAAACGTTAGAGGCGCAAAGAGGCAGGCTAGCGATTATACTGAATACGCTGCCCTAACAACCAACTAAGTAAAAATTCTGTAACGAGGATAACAAGGATAAAGGCAATGTCGACGGCAATGGTAATAGTAAAAGCCGAGAGCAGGTACGTAAATCCCGTTAAAATAATCCGTTGAAAATTATCAGGCAGCGAGGGGTTGATGCCCAGACCAATGGCCAGGACAATTGCCAAACCAATATACAGCAGGACTGTTCGCCACGATTCACGATCTGAAGCGCTGGGCAGCATGGCGTTAGAGATAGCAAAGACAAGGTATAGCCAAATCCAAACATCGGGCAAAATTAAAGTTTGAACCAGTGTTTGCCAAATGGCTTCAACATCGCCCGAAACGAGCGCTTGTCCGATACTGGTCAAGTTCAACTGCCCCTGGCCGATAAGCAAAACGGCGATGCTACCAAAAATTAAGGGGGCGACGCCAATCAAACTGTGACGAAAGGGGTCATCAACATAAACCTGAACGGCTCCCATTTGCAACTGTCCTCCCTTTTTGACTTCGGGCCATAGGGAGAATTTTGTGGTTTTTACGCCGATAAAATTGGCCGTAAGCCAGTGGCTTAACTCGTGCAAAAAAGTTCCCGGTAAAAAGATAACCCAAAAAAACCACATTGCCACCTGAGGGCTACCGGTTAATAAAAAAGCAACCCCCTGCACGTGGCTACTAATCCAGCGATTCAGGGGGTATAAGATTAAAAGTGAAATAATCAACCAAAAAAGAATTGACCAACCAGACATAAATTTTTAAGGGGTACAAAATTGAGGGAGACAGGGCAGATTTTGCACCTACCCTGTCTAATATATCTAAAGCAACAATCTTCTAAGTAGTTTAGGCAGAAGCCTCAACTAAAGCCATAAACGAATCGACTTTGAGACTGGCCCCACCAACGAGAGCGCCGTCAATATCAGGTTGAGCGATAAATCCGGCAATGTTGTCGGGTTTGACGCTGCCACCGTATTGCACACGAATTTGATCAGCCACATCATCACCATACAGACCGGCTAAAACGCCTCGAATACTGTTTTTGATGATACCGTTAGCCATATCTGGGTCGGCAGTTTTGCCGGTGCCGATGGCCCAAATAGGTTCATAGGCTACAATCACTTTGGCTGCTTCATCGGGTGATAAGCCATCAAAGGCTGCCTTTACCTGGCCACCCACGAACGTTTCGGTTTCGCCGTTTTCGTTTTGCGTTAAGTCTTCGCCAACACAAACAATGGGTATTAAGCTATGGGTCAGAGCTACTTTGATTTTTTTATTAACGCCTTCATCGGTTTCGCCAAAATATTGGCGTCGCTCAGAGTGGCCCAAAATAACATAATCGCACAACTCGGCCACCATGACGGGTGAAATTTCACCGGTGTAAGCACCTTGTATTTCCCAATACATATTTTGCGCGCCTAAACCAACTTTCGTGCCTGCTACGATGTCTTTAACCGCAGATAAGGCCGTAAACGTAGGGCACAAAACAACATCTACGCCACTTGTGCTTTCAACCGCATCACATACTCCTTTGGCGAGTTCAATCGCCTCGGCTACGGTTTTGTGCATCTTCCAATTTCCTGCAATGATAGGTGTTCGCACTTTATATACCTCCTCTTTCTTCAATTAAATTGTGTTTGCAATAGCTTACACCATTGTTAACTGCTCGAGCAAACTTAGGGAGGTTAGCCGCGTTAGATTATTCCTTCAAACCAAGCGGTTAACTCTTCTAAAGCCGGCTGAGCAGATGCCCACTCGTCTTTGAAATAGTGCTGCTCTATAAGCTTTGATACGTCGTTTCGGTTTAGAGACGCTGCTCCAGACCCATCGTGCATAGTTACTAAGCCACCGAGAGCATTGCCTAGAGCCGCTGAGGACTCCCAACTTAAACCTACTAAACGTCCCAATACCACACCGGCATTAAAACTATCACCGGCTCCGGTTGTATCTTTGACCTTAACATTAAAAGAGGGTAAATAGGCCCGTTTATCACCTACGGCTATAAGACAGCCATCGGTGCCCCGTTTGGTAATAATAGCCGATGCTCCTTTGCCATTAAGCAAATAACTCAAGCTATCGTCAATAGACGACTTTTTGGCCAATAATGTCACTTCCTGCTCATTTGGCAGAAGAACATCAATTCGAGGAAAAAGGTCAACAATCTGAGATCGGGCGCGGAGAGCAGGTTCGGTACCAATATCCAAACTCACCCTAGTATGGGGCGAATTTTCAGCAATGTCAAGAACGGTGAGGATTGTTTCGTATTGTTGTTGGGCTAAAAATGAATAGCTAGAGAGATGTATCCAACGACAATTTTTAAAGTAGGCTGCATCGATAACATTGGCTTGCGTAAATGAGTTGGCTCCCCGAGAACCAAACATCGTGCGTTCGCCATCGACCGTTACGGCAATAAATATGAGACCGGTACTTACTTTCGGATCGATTTGAACAGCACTACAGTCAACACCGGCAGCGGCTAAATCCTCTAACACTTGCTTTGCCAAAGTGTCTGAGCCAACCCGGCCAATAAACCCCACATCCATGTCCATTTTTGCCAGGGCGATGGCCGTATTTACCGCAGATCCACCGGTATGCATCTGCATTGATGTAGCAATAGCTTCAGTTCCGGGTAAAGGATAGGACGGAATCGTAAAAACTACATCGACATTTATGTCGCCCATAACAATAATATCGGGCATATAACAAAAACTCCCTCGTAAGATGTATAGAAGTAGACGATTCGAGGTTAACTAAATTCATTTTTAAATGTGACGCTGAGGGTTAATCGTAATAACTATGTATCGTGTACATCTGGCGCACTAGGCAACACAACTACAAAATTACTTCCTTTGCCAACAACACTTTCGACCCATACTCGCCCTTTATGAATTTCAACCATGCCTTTTGTAATCGCTAATCCAAGCCCCATGCCTTGATATTTTCGCGTAAGAGGCGGCTCTACTTGGTAGAATTGGTCAAAAATGCGCTCGTAATCTTCAGAAGCAATCCCGATCCCCGTATCAATAACGTTCAACCAATACTTATGGCCTTTTAATTCAAGGTTAATATGTATTCGCCCTTTTTCAGGCGTAAATTTGATAGCGTTACTAATTAAGTTGGCTAATATTAAATATACTTTTTGTCGATCGGCATCGATATTTAAGGGGGAGTCACCGGGAACAAACTTTTTGGTTAAGATAAGGTTTTTGCCGGAAATAATATCAGAGAACTCATCAATAAGATCTAAAACCAATTGTTTTAGAGAAAAAATACTCCGCGAGAGTTGAAGCTCTTCAGTTTGGATATGTCGGACGTTAACCATATCATCAATAAGCGACCGCAACTTCATAGCACTAGACAGCACTATTTCAAGTTGCTCGCTGGCCTGACCTGATACGTTATCTTTCAGAAAAGTAGCATAGCCCAGTATAACGGATAAGGGTGTCCTCAACTCATGAGAGGCAATACTTACGAAATCATTTTTTAATTGATCAACTTCCGACAAATCGCGATAGGCCTGCTGCAACTCATCTAACAAGCGGGCATTTTCAATGGCAATAGCAGCCTGAGCAGCTAAGGTAGTAGCAATTTGAATATCATCTTCACTAAAACCCTCATCACCATTTTTATTAATAACTTCCAAAACGCCGATGACTTTGTTGCGCACTTGCAGAGGCACACCTAAGATCGACCGCGTTTCAAAATCTAACGCCTCATCAACATTACCGTGCCAACGCGGATCGCTTTTAACATCTCGAATCAAAAGGGGGCGATCCTGTCTAACCACCCAGCCGCCAATACTTCCATCAAGTGGTATGATCAGATCTTTTAAAGCCTCGGTTAGGCCACCAGTCGACTCGGCAAAGCGCAGTTCTCCGGTGTTTTTGTCGATCAGCATAATCGAGCAAGCTTCCGTATCGGTTAATTCAGTTGCCGACTGAACCATAATTTGCAAAAGCGGCTCAAGACTCAACACCGAGTTCAGCATTTGGCCCACTTTTACAATTCGCTCGAGATAACTTATACGGCGCTCTAAGCCGGCAATTTTTTGCCTTAAAACGGAGTCTAAGTCTCGGGAGTCTACTTCGAATGGTAAGGTTATATCGTCATAATCGTCTGATATATCATCAAAGGTGTCAACTTCAGAATGTTGATCTGAGGTATCGTCATTTTCAGGACCGGATTTCGAAGTTCCGTCGGGGTCATCAAGATATTTTAGCATAGTAATTTCAACCCTTGGATTAAACCAAACGTGAGTTGACTTCTAATCTTGTCTGCTGGCATTAGGCACCATCTCAGACAGTTCATCGTAATATTATTATAGAGCAAAAAATATTAGATTACCTGGCTGAATTATACACAAGCTAACAAGGTTTGTCTATGATAACAAATTTAAATGCAAAAACAGGACTTTTCAAGCCCGCCACTAACCATACAAATTACGCATGCACTGTTTAATAGCCTGTTCTGGGTCAACTGAAGGCCAATCCCGTTGCCATCCTAAATACAGTAAAAACTCGTGGTTACCAGCCGGTCCTGTAATAGGCGAAGCACACAATCCTACCACAGATAATTCTAACTGCCTTGCGTACTCCATTACATTGAGCAAAACCTGGCGATGAACCTCTGGATCACGTACAATACCGCCCTTTTTTACCTGCGATCGGCCGGCCTCAAACTGTGGCTTCACCAAAGCGATTACCGACGCCGGATGTTTTAGCCATTTTACGACGGAAGGTAGAATAAGATTAAGTGAAATAAAGGAAGCATCAATAGTGGCCAAATCAATTGCTTCCGGCAACGAGTCTAAGTGGCGAGCATTAGTACGTTCCATAACTATAACGCGCTCATCTTGCCGCAATTTCCAAGCCAATTGCCCATAGCCGACATCTATGGCGTAAACCTTAGCAGCGCCCCGTTGTAGCAATAAATCCGTAAATCCTCCAGTCGATGCGCCTACATCAGCACATACAAAATCTTTTGGATTTACCTGGAAGTCATCTAAAGCGGCCACTAACTTTAGACCGCCACGACTCACATAAGGTAGCTCTTCATCCACTGTAATATCAGCTTCAGTTTGAACGGTCATCCCAGCTTTGCTGACTATCTGTCCGTTAAGCCTAACTTTACCGGCCATAATAAGAGCTTGGGCTTTTGCCCGACTTTCTGCTAATCCGCGCTCGTATAACAAGGTATCTAACCGTAATTTCTTCATACGTTCAAGAGTATCATAACCATCTTTAACTTACAAAATTATTGTAATCGGGTAAAGGTTTTTCCTTATCAAGCAGATATTGTTAAATCAATACCATGGCCAAAAAATAGCGAAATGAGAGCGGTTGAATACCATGCGTTTTTT
>JAGRBY010000477.1 GCA_020433835.1 Anaerolineae bacterium
CTGTTTCGCCTCATCGCTGGAGAACCGATTGATCGCTGGGCGATTTTGGTTTTAGTTGTTTTGGGAGCGCTCCCAATTATTCTGGTAAGCTGGTTTATCGCCTCGGCCTTTTTTGGGCAAACACCGCTAGCAGCAAGGGTTGGTCTAGGGTTGGTCATCGGCGGGTTGGTGGGGGGTGGCAGCGCGTATTTATTCGGTCGCGTTCTGCAAGCAAAAGGAGCAACTTGGACTCACTGGCTAAACGGCCTTATTTTTGATGCGCGGCTCATCGACAAAAATATACCCAAATTTTCAGAAAGTCGCTTTGCTTTCCTGCGGCCTCGGGTAACGGTCGGTTTTTCGCTGGGCAGTTTGGCCGGCATCGGACAGATGCTGTCGGCCTTTAATGAGCAGCCAAACATTATTATGGGCTATTCCTGGCTTTTTATTATTATCGGCTTGATTATCTCCTGGATGTTTAGCCAAAAAGCTCTATTTCATTTCAGCTACGATTGGTTATGGGGTCTTCTCTGGGGTCTACTCATAACGTATACACTGGGAGCCGTTTTCATCAACCTATTACCGTCATACCCCCTAGCGCTTTTTAGCGGCGGCTTTCTCGTCGGCGGTTTAAGCGGCACCGGCCTGGGTCGCAAAATTGGAGCTATCTCTATTTTCTTTTGGACATTGATCTTTATGATTTTAGTCAGGCTGGTGGGGGTTTACCCCACCGCGACAGGGTGGTTGTCAGCTTTTGTTATTTTTGGAGTAGCCCACGGTCTAATCCGAATGTGGCCCATTTACGATAACCAAATTTCGTTTGATGCGGTCTATGCCCGCCGGTATTGGATGTTGTGGTGGGCTAAACGCCCCTACGTGACCGAGGTTGCCGCTGCGTTACGCCATCACGCCACCGGTATGACCTGGCAGCTAACGATGGATCAACTGCATACGGAACTGCAAAAACTTCGCTCGCCGACCGTGTTGATCGGTTATCTGCGCAGCGATGATTGGATGGGGCGTTTTATTGCGCCGCACGTCTTGGTTCGGCTGGGCAGCGAACCGGTGGAGGCGCTGCTTGAGTTAGCCAACAAACCAAACCACCTTCTCAATAAAACCGCCCGCTGGATTTTGGATAGCATCAGCCACGATACAACGACACGCCTTGGTGATCGCGCCGATCAACTGTTATGTGTCGATTGCCTGACGTACTGCGATACTTATACTGAGTATGTTGGCAAAAAATCGCTTACTTACCACGGCTGCCGAACGTGCGGTCAAAGTTGGGAATTTATTTTGTGTACGGCGCGGCGCGTTATTGCCGTCTTTGATGAGAATTGGCACGAATCGTATCAGGAAAACGAAGGAACGGTTCGCGTCAATTATATCGTGCGTAACCAGCTTTTCGATTTTGACACGGTGGATATTCATCAGGCCAGCGATGAAGTTATCGAGCGCTTCGCGGTGCGGGTCGGCAACGACACCGATCCCGTGCGTCAGCCTCGTTACAAACAGATGACCTGTTCTATTGCACCGGACTGTCAGCTTTCGAAAAATACGGTTAGGGTTTTAGAGCGGACGTTTGGAGAAGTGGTTCGTAGTGAGTGAACATAAACTGTCAAAAATGGCGAAGTATGTTATTATTTGATCAAGGCGTATAAAAGAGGAAATAACCCATATAAATGAGGAAGTAGGCATTTTTCTCCCCTGCTCGCTACTTTTTTTCCCTACTTCTTGAATTGGCACATCCATGCTCATCTCATTCGATAAAACCAAATTCCCCCTTGTTGTTGTTGAGGATGTGGGGGTTGAAGTGCATATTTTGCCGGTGACCAAGGTTCAGTTTAAGCAATTTATGGCCGAGACCGGTTCATTCGGTGCCGAGCGGTATGAAGCGATGCTGGCCTTGAATCCGGCGGTCGGTTTTGAGAGCTTTACGCCCGAAAACCGCGAACAGCTTTTTGTGACCGGTATTTTGCCGGGTGAGGCGCTCGATTTTGCTCGCTGGCTGGGAGAGGGTTATGATTTGCCAACGGTAACCGAATGGCGCAAGCTGCTGGCTGCATTGCGCCGCGAACCGCCGCCGCGTCAGCACCAATTAACCGACTTAATCGAAGCTCCATCTGATACCATCCTGGAACGTTTAGAAACGCAGCTACATATTCGATCGATGCTGGATTATACCCTGATGCGGGGGGGATTAGTTGAATGGGTCTGGCAAGATAAACGTCCGGCCGGGTTGGGTGTACCCCGCCCGCAGTTTCATCCCAATTTGTGGAATCCGCTTGTCAATGTCGTAAAGCCCCTCCGGCCCGACCAGCGTATTCCCTATTTTGGCTTTCGACTCATTCGGCGCGGTGAGTGGTATCTAGCCGATAAGGGCAATGCGCGCTTTGTGTTCTAACGAGGAACGTAGAACGTGGTAGATAGAAATAGTGTAGTACGTAATGCGTATCTTGTATTCCATGCCTCTTACGCACTATACGGTCCACGTTCCATGCACCAAGCCAAAAAAATCCAACCATAAACAGGACTTCATAATGCCAACTATCCAAGCTTGGCAGCATATCTACAGCAATGTAGAAAAAGAGCAATCGCCGCAAGGACGCGGTGGTTTCCAAACGCTGTTTTATAGTCAAGGTCTCACCGAAGCCGAAGTGGAAGAGATGGAGGGTCATCTGCTCTATTTCACCTCGGCGGTTGAGCCGGTTAAGCGTCTTTTCTTTACCATTTCAACCGGCAAAAGCGCTGTCGCCCAAATTGTGCCGATATCGGCCACCGACAAGTACGGGCGCGGCGGGCGCTATTTGGCCCATAGTGTGGTCTTTGCCGCAGACGCTATGGCCGATTTTGAAGCCGATCCGTTCCGCGTGTTTCGTCAATGCCTCTTTATCGACACTATTGATGATGCGCTGGATCAAGGCGATTTCGCAACGGGTCGCATCCCCATGGTGGAGCTTGATCTATCGCGCCAATTTGCCAAAGAGGTTGAGGCCGCCAAAAAGTGGTCGGCCACCGAACACAAAACTTTGGCCCTGCTGGCGTTACGCGCTCATCAACAAGCCGCAGCGCGCAACGCCATTACCGTTGTGGGCCAATCCAACCAAATTGAAGAAGCTCTGGAAGCGGCGTTTCTCGGGGTGCCGCTTATCTGGCGAACACGCTGTTCGTTTGATAGCTACTTCTACCGCTGCAATTTAGTGGCCACCTATTACTGGGCTATCGGCCTGCCGGAGGCACCGGTCAGCATAAAATTCGCTCAGGTCGATGCCGCCAGCCGCAATGTTAAAGGCGAGCTGCCCAACGGCCCGGTTACCGCTTACGAACGCTGGGTGCTGACCGCCATCGAGACACGCAAGCTCGATGACCTGGCCCGCCAGCGTGATATCGCCCTGACCGTTGGTGAGTGGCTGGATGGCCGCGAATACGACCTTGACCAATTGAGCAAAGCTTCACCCGACCTGATTACATCGGTTTTCAAAGCCAGTCCCGAGTCGGTAAAGGCTGCTTTACAACGTCAGGTGGCTCAGAAGCTACCGACCGAGTTAACCCGTCGCGCTGCTGATTATATCTTTGCTGCCAACTCCGGCATCGACCTTTACCGCCAACTGCGGCAAGGTTTTGAGATTAACGAGCTGCTCGATGCGCTGTACGCCAGTTATGAAACCGACCATTTCCAATCGCCTGCCCGCAGCGAAGTCAAGGCACTGGCTAAAACGCTCGATATGGCCGAGCATAAAATGCTGCGTCTGTTTTTAGCGTATTGGGATAATCCTAAAAAAACGCTGTCAGAAGCGTTACAATGGTCCGATGAAGAAGACTACCGGCGTTTTGTCGAGATATCGAACCGCATGGAACTGGTCGATCCGCTGCGCTTGATTGTGCCCGGCAAGGGTGATTTGTATTTGGATATTTATCCGCCCCAACGCGATCCCAATCTCCATGAACTGGCCGAAGCGCTGGTTGGTGCAGGTGAAACGGCTTGTCTCACCCGCCTGAGTCCTTTTGTTCCGCGCCAGTCGCGACGCAATTTACACCGGCTCAACAAATTGGTTGAGGATACTCCCGCAACGCCCGTCGATTTCCAAAAGGCGGTTCAGAATGCTATCCAGGCGCTACCGCCGGAGAAAGGCATCACAGGGATGGTAAAATCCGTTGTGAACCGGCTACTCCATCGAACGAACAAGCCATCGCGCCCCAAAAAGTAAGTCTTTACCGTTTCGAGCGCACGTTTTGCATGGTATCGACAACAAAACCGCCAAAGCGTTCCTCTTGCCAGGGATCGCCGTGGTTGTGGTAGCCGTAGCGCTCCCAAAAGCCGGGTTTGTCACCGGCTAGAAATTCCAGGCCACGGACCCATTTGGCGCTTTTCCATAGATACAACTTGGGCACCAACAGCCGCACCGGATAGCCGTGATCGGGTGTGAGGGGCTGACCCTCGTACTTGAGAGGAAACATGACGTCATCATCCAAAAAATCTTCAAGCGGAATGTTGGTCGTGTAGCTGGGATCGGCGTGAATCATCACATGGGTGGCGTCGGGCAGGAGTTTAACGTGTTTCATGACCTCGGCTACGGGAACGCCTTCAAAGGTGTTGTCGAATTTACTCCACTGCGTAACGCAATGCATATCATTCACCTGGGATTTCATGGGAAGTGAACTAAACTCGGCCCAGGTGAAGCGCACCGGTTTTTCAACCCGCCCTCGAATGTAAAAATCCCACAGTGACAGATCACGATATTGAGGCACGCTGCCCACGTGTAAAACCGGCCACTTTAGCGTCAACGACTGGCCAGGTGGCAATCGATCCTGGTAGCGCGCTTCTTCTTCTTTTCTATTCTTCTTACCAAACCACATAGCGAGTCCTTTCCTGATACCCTAAGTTCGATAATGTGTAGGTGACAGTCAACTTTTAAGGCCTTTTTTGAAGTGACTGTCACCTTTTTCTGATAATCTAGCCTAACGCTGCCGTTGAAAAGACCACATGAAACGGCATACAGTAGATAACCACGCTTTTGTACTGAGAAATATCGACATCGGCCGGGATTTCGTAATTTTGGTTGCCGATATTGCCTTTGAGCGAACCGAGATCGATGTAATTGTCCATGATATCGGCATGGCTGGCCGGAGCAGGGTGGCTGGTTAAAATCACGTGCAGATCAGGGCCGTTGGTGGCCGTAAAATCCTCAAAACGCAGGACATGTGAGCCATCGGGCAGTTGGTAGAGGGTGGCCGAGCCGGAACCTTGATGGAAGCTGTCGGCGTCTTGAAATTGTCCTTGTAGAACCGCAACCGGGCCGTCGGAGGCTGCTTCCGGCATGGGATCATCCATCATCTTGTCAGGCATCTCGGCGGAAGCGGCCTGGATTTCCGCCTCCATCTTTTCTACTTCATCGGCCGGCATTTCGGCGAGTTGTTCGGCTTTAGGCATCGTAAAAGAAAGCTGGTCACCCATCTCCTTCTCCATTTGGTCGAGCGAGTCTTGCGAAACCTGGGCCAACCCAACCGTCTCGCCCGATGCCGGAAAATCCTCATCAACGACATCATCAATAAACAGCGGCGAGGCCAAATACCACCCCACCACTCCAATAATAACTACGGCTACCAGTCCAACTACGGCTACAATAATCGACTTCATCATAATTGCGTATTCTCCTTACTCAAAGAACTCAGGTTATCAGCTTGTATCCCAAGGGCGCAGCACTCAAGAAAAAGATAGGCTCAATATGGATTGCAAGGAGGTCATAGAAATGGAGGCCATGGTCATGCCCGAATGTCTTTATCGGGCATCC
>JAGRBY010000478.1 GCA_020433835.1 Anaerolineae bacterium
CTATTCAGGTCGTCGGTTCATTTGCCTTGCAGCCGCAAGGTCAATCGGTTGAAGTGGTGCTGCTCGATACCCAAATTACAGGCTTCGATGTATCGCTTGATTTAACCGGCCTTTTTAATGAAGATATCACGATGGTCAACCAGGAGCTTAATAGCGCTATCAATGAAGTCGAGACCACTGTTGGTGCCCCGGTTGTCATCACCGGCCTGACAACCACAGATACTATGATCCAGCTTGAACTCAGGGAGTTCCCCGGAGGCGTCAATTGAATCGCTCGGGTAAAATAGGGCTACTTATGGGGCTGGGGATCGGGTTTGTGGGGTTGTTACTGGGTCTGTGGCTGCTGCGTGTCACTTCCCTGCCTAAACTGTCGCCGCCGGCCGCTGTAGCGCCGGATGTATCGCTATTTTTATCGGAGCAAAGCATCAGCCGTCTGGCCTCCGCCACCCTGCAACAGCCTATCGTCATCGATTTTGAAGAAAACGGTCTCATGGAGATTACCACCCGCACCGAGATGCAAGGGCTGGATCCGGTCGTAAAATTGGTCATGACGGTTGAACTACAAGGTTCGGAGGTTGTTAGCCAATTGCGTTGGGTTGAGCTGGGCTTCCTTATTATTCCTCAAAGGTGGTTAACACCGAAGATGCAAAACGCCACAACCCTTATTGGGCAGACCATCAACCAGCAAACCCCGCCAGATTTTATGATTACCAATCTATCCACTACCTCTGAGGGCGTTACCATCCAGCTTAAGTGGGTAGGACGGTAACGCTACACGCTTAGCCGCTTCACAGGTGACAGTCACAACCTAACTATCATCTGTTTCCTCTCCTATTACTGCATAATCACCGGCTCAAAAACGGTATCCACAAGCGGCTGCTCCGATCCGGGGCTGAATTCAAACAAGGTCATCGAATAAGACGGGAAGTCAGTGGTGAATTCATCGGCGACGGATGGGTCGGTAAAGCGGACAATTTCGTTCAAGTTATCGGCGCTGTAGCGATAGACAGCGGCTTGCGAGGCGGGGGTATAGCCCAACAGCGTAAGGTGGCTGGTAAAGTTTTGGCTGCTCTTGTTGATGACCACCACCGTTAATATGTTGTCGCTCTCACGCCGGGCGGCGTAGATTGAAAGCTGGGTCGGATCGCTGCTTTCGGCTGAAACGCTGACATCGCCAAACATGCTGCCGTGACCATCATAATTGCGGTAAAGGCGAAAGGCGAAAGCACCCGGCTCGTGAGCCTGCGGTGGCGACCAGAGCGTAGCCAAATCCAACCCTTCGCGGCCAAAAATTCCCAACACGTCGGCCTGAGCCAGCGCGCCGTTGATATCATCGAGCGCACCCCAATTGTACTCCGTAATGGCTAATTTGGTGCCCGGATAGCGCTTCTCAACCCAGGCTTTCATACGGGGGATGAGGGTAATCGGCTCACCGATCCAACTTTCATCAATATAGGTCGGGTCCCACAATGAGCGCGTCGAGCGCAAGCGCCGCGCCTGGATATCTTCATCACCGGCATCACTCAGTGCTACGCCGGCCGCTTCGGGGTAGTAGTGCAAATCGAGATAATCAAGCAAGCGAACGCCGGTATCAAGCTCATACTGCTGCATCTGCCACAGATACCACTCAACCAGCGGGATATCACCGTGGGCTTTACGATCCGGTGGATTATTCCACCAGTCATCGCCGCCGGCCTGATCGAGCGCCGAGTAGAAATAGGTCGTCCAGCCCCGGGCTACCGGCCCCAGGATTTTGGCGTTGGGGTCGGCGGCTTTGATGGCCGAGCCGTATTGATAGGTAAGGTTGCGCAGTTGATCGTACCCCAGCGGTTGGGGGTGAACATCGGGGTGGGTACGGTGCCACAGCATCGGTTCGTTATCGAGATTGTAGAACTGTACGCCACTGACATCCGGCGTGCCGTAGCGCTCGACAACGTGGTTGACCCAGCCGTTCACAAATGTTTCATCGATGGCCAGACTGGTATCCAGCGGATCGTTGCCGATGATGGCGGTACCGTTGGGCATTAAACCGTTACCGCAGCCCCACACGCCATCAAAAGCCTGCTGGCTGGGGTATTGTACCGCGCTAAAACCGCAGTCGCGATTGCGGCTTTTGGCCGTCCAACCGATCATCGGCACGGTGAGCATGGTTTTGGTGCCGGTGGCCTGGTTGGCTTCGATAAATTTATCGGAGGCCGAGCCATCAGGTAAAGCACTAAGGTTGTTATTATCATTGGGCGTGTTCATAAAGAACCAATCGCCGGCCTGATTTGTAGCATCAATTTGCCAATTGTAGCGGGTTGTAGTGTTGCCGCCCCAGCGATTAACGGGTAATTGCAGGTCGGCGGCCAGGGCTTCATCGGCAAAGTTCATACCGTAAATGTTGGCATCGATGGGGTGTTGGTCGAGCGTAACGTTGATGGTGAGGGCCGGGCCACTGCCGGGTGAAGGTGTTGGCGGCGTAATGTAATCGCCGATAACGAAGGACACGTCATCAATGTAGAAGATCGGCTGGATGCTGCCCTTACCTTCTTGCCACACAATGCCGCTAATGGTGGTTTGGCCGGCCAGTAGATCGACCAGGGGAATCTCTATTTGCGTCCAGACGTTGGGCGACAAGGTAATTGCGACAGGACTGTTGATAAGGTTGTTGTTGCCGTCGGCCAGTTTTACCTGCAGCGTATGGCCGCCGCTGTTGCCCCCGTGAACAAAGAACCGAAGTTTCTCGTAATGGCCGGCATTGATGTCGATACTGCTGTGGAGATAGAGGCTGGCCCAACTTTGTGTAAATGTGGCGGCCAGAGATGAACTACCCGAATGCTTAGGCGTACTCTGTGACAAATTGACCGTCGTATCCCACGACCAACTCGCCCAGCCGTTCTCTAAGCCATCGCTGTAAACAAGCAAATCGGCTTGCGCTTGACTGCCGCCCAGTGACCAGAACATTAACCCGATAACTAACCCAATAAACACGACAAAGAAAAGAAAAGTTCTCACGTACCCACGCTTCCACACAACTCCGCTCCTATTTCTGGTAATATTCTATTTTGATTACACAACCTTAAAGTAGGAATGATAATGGGTATCCTGAGGGAGGGGTGGATGATATATAAGGATTACACCCACACAAAGCAGGCACAGTTACCTGGCTTTATGCTGCTAACCGCGTAACACCTCATCTTTTTAATTTTCCTCATCTCTTCAACCCGGACCAATTCCCCTGTTTCCTACGCAATTAAGGCAAAACGGTGACCGGACAAAGGTATTTTCAAGGGGGTGTGCTGTAAAAAATCTAAGACAAAAGAGGCCAATGGGATAATCTGGACTTACAGCGTAATCACAATATTGAAAAACCTTTGCTAGTAGTATACTACCTGTGCAAGATAGCGTGAAGCGTAATAAATTCGGGTTTCAAGCGGGTACAAAATACTCGGTACTTATGGGTCATAGCCTACCCGGAGTAGGTTCAGACGGATTGGCAGCACACGTAAGAAAATGAGGTCAAGGCATGACAAAGTCCGTGCATTGTAAAATTCTCGATCATTTGGCACTCAAAAAACTCTATGTTATACTGCCGAAACTGTTCAGTTAGGTTCGATATATTCGACACAAATTGTCCCTCTCTGCCATTGGGATTAATTCAAATTTATAGTTTGAAATTAACCACATAGCTATTATGATTGTTATAATTTTTAGGATAAAGGTAGCCGCCTGCCTTGTGGGCGGTCTGTTGCTATTTGTCTCCGGCTGTGGGCAATCCCCTTCTACGGAAGAAGCGTCCCCCAATCAGCCAAAAAATGTGGTCAGGTCAACTGCCGTGATCGATAACGACCAGCATCTGGTCGCCCAAACATCAGCCCAGGTACAACCAACGGCTGATTCGACCGATCCCGACACTTCTCCAACCCCTTATGTGCCACCGATGCCCATTCCCACGCCGGCAGGCGAATTATATAGCTATCACACAGTCACAAACGGGGAGTCGCTTACGTATCTTGCTTCGGTGTACGATACGGAGATCGAAACGCTGGTTAAGATGAACAATCTTAGCGGGCCGTCGGCCATTATCCAGATCGATCAGGTTTTGCGCGTACCGCTCGATCGCGACAAGACATCACCCGATACTATTTTGCTGCCGGACAGTGAAGTTGTGTACAGCCCCGGATATGTAGACTTTGACATCGCTGAATTTGTGAAGAGCCAAGACGGCTATCTTGTTCAGTACAGCGAGTGGGTTGATAACCAAGCGTTAAGCGGAGCGGAGATCGTCGAATTGGTGGCCAAGCAATACAGTGTTGGACCGCGCCTGCTGCTGGCTCTGTTGGAATATTACGGCGGCTGGGTTACCAACCAAACCCTCACCGAGCATCAAATTCAGGCTATGCTGGGCGAGCACAATCCACGTGGGGGCAGTTTGTACCTGGCTATGGCCTTTACCGCCAATCGAATTAACGCGGGCTACTACGGCTACAAGCGCGACGGCTTTTGGGTTTTTCAACTACCCGATTACAGCCAGGCAGTTACGCCGGGGGGTCTTAATGCCGGCACGGTCGGGGTTCAAAATATTTTATCGCTGCACAGTGATTGGGATACCTGGCAAGAAGAGTTAAAGCCTGATGGCTTCATGGCCACCTATCGCCAACTGTTCGGCGATCCGGCCCAATACGAATTTCGGCCGGTGGTGCCTAAAAACCTCACCCAACCCGAACTTAGCTTGCCGTGGCAAAAAGGAACATCCTTTTACTTTACCAGCGGGCCGCACCCCGGTTTTGTCGACGGCAGTGCCTGGGCCGCCATCGACTTTGGACCACCGGATGTGCTGGGCAGCTGTTTTTATTCCGCAGAGCCGGTTACAGCGGCGGCTGATGGCGTCGTGGTCATGGCTCGCAACGGCGAAGTCTATCTCGATCTCGACGGCGACGGAAATATCCAAACCGGCTGGGTTCTCTTCTATCTGCACGCCGTGGCCGATGCTGACGCACCTGTCAGCGAAGGGCAGCACCTCAAACAGGGCGACATTATCGGTTACGCCTCGTGCGAAGGTGGCTTATCCAACTCTAGCCATCTGCACTTTGCCCGCCGCTACAACGGCGAATGGATGGCCGCGGGTGGACCGGTTCCCATGAATCTATCCGGTTGGGAGGTGCAAGACAACCTCGTCCCTTATAACGGAAAATTAGTCAAAAACGACGAAGTTCGAGAAGCGTGCGAATGTTGGGAACCGGATATGAATCTTATCGTCAACCCCGGCGACTAACTCACTGCTGTGAGATTTGAAAAGCAACCGCCCGATAAAACGGCAGTTTATCTAAAATCTTCTGATAGTCTTCGGTTGACATATTGCCCATGCGCGAACTATTTTCTATCGCTTGCTTAACCAGATACTCAATAAGATTAAGTTCCGCGGCTGTAAAATGAGCCGCACTATCTTGCCGTTCCCCTGCCATTGTCACTTTCTCCTTTTTGCTCAAAAGATAATGTAAAGTGCAGTGAGTATCATCAATTCTCAAAAATCAACAAACTCCGTCGACGAACATAACACAATTTCAGCTACTTGTCTATTAAGCTGACGTAAGGTAAAATCCCCTATCGCCAAGTCGTGCCTTTAAAATCGCTTGGCAATTTTTTATCTTGGTAGAATAATGGAGTGCTAATGATCGTTCTCAGAGCGATTTTTCGTTTTCTTGTATTTGTAATTGCCGTGGCCGCCATCGTGGTTATTTTAGGGGCCGGCTTTTGGGCTTTTTCAACCCAAAG
>JAGRBY010000479.1 GCA_020433835.1 Anaerolineae bacterium
CGTTTTTTGTAGCAGCCCGCGAATTCATTCGTGGGTTAAATGCTCCTAAGTTTTAGAAAAACAATGGCCGCATCAAACAATCTTCAAACCCTAGCTCCATCTTTAGATCGCTCACGCTGGTTGGCTGTGGGTTTGTTTTTGTTGGCCTTGGTGCCCGGCCCGGTGGCACTGGGTTGGTTAGTTCTGCTCGGCTGTGACCCCTATTTGGTTAACGATGCGTCGGCTCGGCTGCCCCTCGGTTTAACCGCCGGCCCGGCTTTTGCCGTTCTGGGTGGTTTGATTTTTAGGTACCGGCCCCACAATCGAATCGGCTGGCTCTGTCTGGTACTGGGTTTTTGCCTGTCCACGAATAACGCTATCGATCTTTATGCGCAATGTGGGTTGGCCGGGACAATTGCGGCACCGGGGAAGGCTTACGCGGCCTGGCTATTGTACAGCTATGGAACCTTTGCGATTCTCCCTTTGATTTTTCTGCTGCCGATGGTCTACCCTACCGGACGGTTTCTATCGCCCCGCTGGCGCTGGTTTACCATTGTCAGTCTTATCGTTCTTATTCTGATTTACACAGGGATGGGGCTGGTTCCGGATTTGAGCCGGAGCAACGGTATGGACCGCTTTCCGGTGGCGAACCCCTGGGGGGTATTATCTTTACCAAGCTGGTGGTTCTCCCTCTTTTACACCCTGACGAACCTGAGCTTTGTTTTCCTCAACCTGGTCGGCGTCGCTGCAATGGTCGTTCGGTTTAGGCGCTCGGTTGGCGATGAACGGCAGCAGATGAAGTGGCTGGCCTACTTTTTAACCATAGCGATTGGGATTCAGATGCTTTTTTTCAATTTACCTGCGGCCTTCTGGTATCCCCAGTTATTGGAAAGCATCTGGTTTGACGTGGTGCTGTGGTTGGTCTTTTTGGGCTTTCCCGTCGTCATCGGCATCGCCATCTTTAAATATCGGCTGTACGCCATCGACATCATCATCAACCGCACCCTGGTCTACGGCGGCCTGACTCTGCTCATCACCGTCGTTTATGTCTTCCTCGTAGGAGGCATCAGTACCGTGACCGCCAACCAATCGGGGCAAGTTATTGGTCTGGTGCTGGCAACCGGAATTGTGGCCGTTGGGGTGCGCCCGCTCCATCGCTCGCTGCAGACCACCGCCGATCGCTTTGTCGCTGTGCCGAACTTACCATCCGCAGGAGAGCCTATGGCTGAACAAACCTCGAAGATGGCCGACCCGCCCCGGTCAAGACCGTTTGTACGCTGGCTGGCGCTGCTGAGCTGGATTTTGGTCGCTTCGCTGCACATCACCCTGTTAGGCTTCGATCTGGTTAGGGATTACTCGCACATCCTGACCGTGTGCCAGCGGCCGTTGGGGATGTTTGGCGGCTGCGACCAGTTGGCGATTTCAGCCGCAGAGGTCGCTGTGCTCTCATCCTGGGGGCTGACGCTGCAACAGTACGCCCTCTACATGCTTTTTTGGGTGGTGCTGGGGCAACTGATCTACCTGTCGTTGGGCTTGCTCATCCTGTGGCAGCAAGGGATGAGCCGGCTTGGGTTAACCGTTTCCCTGGCCTTAATTGTCATCCCCTTCTCCTTGTACTCAGGCGGCGACGAATTTGGCTCGATCCATCCCCTTCTCTTCGTTCCGGGATTAGTTGCCGGATTTATCGGCCCCATCATCATGGCGACTTTTGTCTACCTGGTGCCAAACGGCCGTTTTTCCCCCCGCTGGGCTTACATTCCTCTGATCTGTACTATTTTGCTCATGTCCCCTTTATTGCTGCAAAACGTTGTTTATTCCCTTCCAGATTGGGCAGAGTCATTTGTAAACACAACAAGTGTTGGGGCTGTCCTTTTAGCGATTGTTTTCCAGGTTTACCGCTATGCTAAACAAGCAAACAGTGTAGAACGGCAGCAAACGAAGTGGATTATCTTTGGCGTAGTGATCCTGGCTTTAACCGTCATTCTATGGGTTCCTATCTTTGGGGGCGCTCTCTCGATTCCCAGCGGCAGGCCGCGACTTCTAGCCAACGTAAGCGTTTGGACTTTCATACAGTTAGGTAGTTACTTCTTGCCCATCGCCATCGCCATCGCCATTTTTCGCTATAAGCTGTGGAACATTGACGTCATCATCAACCGCACCCTGGTTTACGGCGGGCTGACCCTGACGGTGGTCTTGATTTACATCCTGACCGTAGGTGGCTTGGGCCTGCTCTTTCAAACATCAGGGAACTTCGTCATCTCTCTGCTGGCCACGGCCCTGATTGCCATCGCCTTCCAACCCGTCCGCGAGCGGCTCCAGCGGGGAGTCAACCGCTTCATGTTCGGCCAGCGGGACGACCCCTACGCCGTTCTCTCCCACCTGAGCCAGCAGTTGCAAACCACCGCCGTGCCCACCGAAACGCTGACCTCGATTGTCGAAACGATTGCCGCCACGCTCAAGCTGCCCTACGCCGCCATCGAGCTGATTGAGCAGGAAACGCAGGTGGGGCAAGCCGCCGTGGGCGAGCCGCTGGGCGAGACCGTGGAGCTGCCGCTGCGCTACCAAAAAGAGACCGTCGGGCGCTTGCTGGTGTCGCCCCGCGCCCCCGGCGAGAAATTTACGATTAAAGAGCAACAACTGCTGGCCGATATCGCTGCCCAGACCGGCCCCGTCGCCTCGGCTACCCGCTTGACCCTGGCTTTGCAGCGCTCCCGCGAGAGGCTGGTGCTGGCCCGCGAGGAGGAGCGCCGCCGCATCCGCCGCGATCTGCACGACGGCCTCGGCCCGACCCTGGCCAGCCAGACTCTCAAATTGGACATCGTTCTTGATATGTTGACCAGCGATCCCGCCACCGCCGGGCAGCACGTCACCCAGTTGAAAGCGCAAACCCAGCAGATGGTCGCCGACATCCGGCGGCTGGTCTATGAGCTGCGCCCGCCCGCGCTCGATGAGCTAGGACTGCTCGAAGCGCTGCGGTCCCACGTCGCCCAAATGAGCGGCACCAACGGCCGCCTGTCTATTTCGATTGACGCCAGGCCGGAGCCGTTACCCCCGCTCCCGGCGGCGATTGAGGTCGCCGCCTACCGTATCGCCCTGGAGGGTGTGACCAACGTCATCCGCCACGCCCAGGCCAACCACTGTCACGTTCGTTTTGCCATCACCGAGCCGCAGCCCTTACCCAGCCTGGTCATCACCATCACCGACAATGGTCGCGGCTTGCCCGGCCAATTCCAATCCGGCGTCGGGCTAACCTCGATGCGGGAGCGGGCCGAGGAGTTGGGCGGTGTTTGTACGGTCGGAGCGGCTCACAACCAGGGCACGCGGGTCAAAGCCGTGCTGCCTTTTTCAACCCAGGGGGCAAACCGATGATTTCCGACAAACAGACCTGACAGGTTTTTCCAACGATGTTGCCATAAAAACCAACCTCTCACGGAGATTTATCATCAACAGGACTGAATTGTTGAAAATCTGTCAGGTCTTTGCACTAAAAATACAAAGAGGTGAACCATGACCGCTATTCGAGTACTTGTTGTAGATGACCATACCCTATTTCGCGATGGCTTAATCGCCATACTCACCAATATACCGGATATTGAAGCCGTCGGCGAAGCCGGAACCGGGCGCGAGGCGGTGGCCCAGGTCAAAGCCTTAGCCCCCGATGTCATCTTGATGGACATCAACATGCCCGATTTGAACGGTATCGAAGCCACCCAACAAGTCCTGGCCATCAAGCCCGATACCGGCATCATCATGCTAACGATGCTAGAGGACAACGACTCGCTCTTTGCGGCTATGTGCGCCGGAGCGCGAGGCTATATTTTGAAAGGGGCCGACAAAGCGGAGGTCATCAAAACCATTCGGGCCGTCGCCGCCGGAGAGGCCTTATTCGGTCCGGCCATCGCCACCCGACTGACGACCTTTTTCCAAAATGCACGAGGTGGGACTCAGCAGCCCGAAGACGCTGCCCCCTTTCCCGATCTAACCGACCGCGAACGCGAGGTGCTCGAGCTGATTGCCCAGGGGGATAATAATCAGGAGATTGCCCAACGGCTCCACATCAGTGCCAAAACGGTCAGCAATCATATTTCCAATATTTTCAACAAATTGCAGGTCGCCGACCGAGCGCAGGCTATCGTTAGAGCTAGGCAGGCGGGGTTGGGGGGGTAGGTTTTTGGTTAAGATAGAGGGTTAACGCCAAAGATTTCGCGACTATGGGTCAGCAGTACGGACACCTTCAAGCTGAAGGCTGTACACATACATTTACGCCGCAATCAATAAAGCCTGCTCAATCTCTTTAGAGAGTTCAATTTGAATAAAATAGTTGGCGGGATACAAGTAATCTTCTCCAGAGTCATCAATCACTCTGATAAAATTCTCTTCGGCCGCCGCCTCATCAGGCAAAATCTGATAGATCTTACGCAACGATAAATCGTCACTTCCTTCGTTACGAATGCAAACAACAAATCGTAGTTGGATATTGTTTTGCTTTATCATGGTCAGCTATCCTAAAAATCTCTTGATTTTAAGCTTTCTTTTTCCAATCCCGTGGGCCTCATACCAGTGAATTTCAGCCTGTCGTACCCTGTCATCAGATAACCGAACCATAGCAACCCCCTTCAGTTTACGCCAACGTCCACGGCCATACTGTTCTCGTAAGCGGACTATGTCCCGGATTGAACTACCCACGGCGATGATCTCAATCTCTGTAATTTCTCCAATGATTTCAAAGTACATTCAGACTGCCTGGTACAATCAACATGTAGTTAAATGTGGGTCGCCATCACGAACGCCAATAGCTATAACAACATTCTCAGTTGTGGACTAACCACCAGCTGGCTCTGCCCTATTTGACGCATTTCTTCCACAATCTGGGAATTGTTTTTGTAGAACTCAATAAGGATATTGGTATCACATAAGATCATTGAGATTGTCTAGGCCAAGCTTTCTGGCGAATTGCCTCTAGGGTGATGTCTCTCTCCTGCCACAAACCAGCCAGTGAAAAAAAACCTACCTCTTCTTCCATGGGAAGTGATTCGATGTCAACCTCGGCTGTTTCAGTCGTTTTAACGGAGTCTACAAAGTCTAAGGCAGCCAATAATTCCAACAAGACCTTCGCTTTTTCTTTATCTCTTACCTGAACAATGATTTGTTCCATGCTTTTTATCCTATGAGGACTTCTTTGAAAATAGTGGGTGGTTTATTCAGTTGGATAGTTAGTTAGATGGTTGGTTGGTGATGAGTTGATTATTAGCAAACTATCCAACTATCAAATTATCAAACTACCCAACTAACATTGCTATTGTCGCTGTCGTCTATTGGGGAGTCTAAATTACTCTTTATTTATTGTAGCATAAAACTTTATGAGCAGGTAAAGCAAGTGCCAAAACGGTCAACAATCATAATTTCCAATATTTTCAACAAATTGCAGGTCGCCGACCGGGCGCAGGCTATCGTTAGAGCTAGGCAGGCGGGGTTGGGGGGATAGGGTAAATACACATGACGCGCTAGAGTGGCTCTAAAGCTACCTTAGCGGCCGTCACAAACTGAAGCACTTGGTTAAGATTGGTTTCAACTGAATTTACCCCATCGACAAATAAAGCACTCCCCGGCTGCCAGGGATAGAAAGATTGCCTCTGGGTCTGTATCCGCTCCCAGGTGGCGACCTCGGCTTTGATCTCAGGGGGAGCCGTTGCCACCCGCTGCCGAACACGTTCTTCCCACACCCGCTCATCCGATACGTAGGTATAAATAGGCCGAAATATCGCCC
>JAGRBY010000047.1 GCA_020433835.1 Anaerolineae bacterium
TGAGGTAACAAGCGGCGAGGGTGGCTCGATGGCTTCGTTCTGCACCGACAGCACCTCGGTGACCGCATCAACTACGATGCCCACCTTTTTGCCGTCTATTTCGATGACAATAATGCGGGTGTCCTTGGTATATTCTGACTGTGGCAAGCCAAAGCGCTGGCGTAGACAGACCACGGGCAAGACGACACCCCGCAGGTTTATCACCCCTTTGACGTATTGAGGTGCACGGGGAACAAAGGTGATAGGTTGTAATTTTATAGTGCTTTCCACGGCAGTAATATTCACGCCGTAGTGTTCGTTGGCTAGCTCAAAGGTAACAAGTTGGGTTTCCATATGCTATAATCCTTTTTTGTTGTCAATAGATGGGTTTTGTCGCCTAATCATCAAGCCGTCTCGTAGTAATGTTGTTCATGACGCGCCCGGAGGTTGGTTGCTGGTGCAGACGTGACAGCGTGAGAATGGGAATGTGTCGTAAAATGGTTGTTAGTTTGAGATAGCTTGAAGCGGGCTATTATCTCTTTTAAACCTTGGGCCATCTGATTGAGGGTTTGGGCCGAGGTGTTGACCTCTTGTACTTGGGCACTCATCTCTTCAGACGCAGCACTAACTTCTTCTACAGCGGCGCTGTTTTCTTCGCTCACTCGGGCGATTTCACTGATGATCGATGTGACTTCGTGAGAACCGGCTGCCATCTCTTCTGTAGCTGCCGAGTTTTCTTCGACAACCGCGGATACCCTTTCGACATTACCTTGTAACGTTTGCGACGAGACCCCCATTTCTTGAGCCGCAGCGGAGATTTCTGCGACTTGCAAGGTGACGGTTTCTACGGCTTGTAAAATATGATGCAACGCTTGTCCCGACTCATCGGCGCGGCTGGCACCCAGGTCTACCTCGGTTTTGCCTTTTTCCATGGCTGTCACTGCTTCAGATATCGTCTTTTGGATGCCGTTGATGAGATGGCTAATCTCACCCGTAGCGGCTGTGGATTTTTCTGCCAGCTTGCGAACCTCATCAGCGACAACAGCAAAACCCTTGCCTTGCTCACCGGCCCGAGCGGCTTCAATAGCGGCATTGAGCGCGAGAAGATTGGTTTGCGAAGCAATATCATCGATAGTTTCAATAATGGCCCCGATTTGACCGGAACGCTGGCCCATTTCCTGAATTTTTTGGGCCAAAACCCCCACCGTATTTTTGATGGTTTGCATGCCCTTAATCGTTGCTTCGATAGTATCGGCTCCCTGGCGTGCGGTCTCGGCTGCGACGGTGGCTTCTTCATATCCGCTCTGGGCATTTTTTGTTACATGTTGAATAGCACTCGTTATTTTATGCGTTACTTCAGCCGATTCGGATACAGCTATGGCTTGCTCTTGGGCACCCTTGGCTACCTCATCAATAGCCTGCATCATATGTTCAATCGAGTGGGTTGCTTGGTTTACACTATTAGATTGATGAGCCGTGCCCTGAGCGATCTGTTGCATGGTGATAGCTATTTGAGCCGTAGCCTGGCTGGCTTGTTCGGCCACGAAGGTCAATTGTGTTCCGGCTTCCACCATGAAGTGGCCCATGTGGGTTGTTTCCTCGATAGTGCCACGGACAGTTTGCTTTAATACATCATATGACTCGGATAGATCATGTTCTGTCGTTTTAGGCTGAATCTGGCTTAAATCCAACCCAATCGAATCGAGATAATCGTAGAAGAAGGCATCTGATACGGCTTGTATGTCATAGTTGAACACCATACAGATAGCCCGTTCAGCTTTGGCTCGCCAGCCCGGCCGATACCAAAAACGGCGAAAGAGATATTTGCGTACTAAGGTTTGATAGAGACAGTAACTACCAACATACCATTTGAGCGGCAGGTTGATAGTGTTATGAAGTCGACCAATTTCGAGCCGTTTTTCAAAGTAGGCAGGGCCATAGTCACCTGTAACGGCTTCCTGAAAGATTTGGCGAAAATATTCAGCCTGCACATGCTCCAGATGTTGGCGTACCTTCGTTAGAGGCATCTGCCGCTGCTGAGCGAAAGCTTCGTAAAAGGCACGGGTGGGGCCAAAGGCAAATTGATGATCATAAAAATCTTTAACCAGCGATGCGGCTATGCTGTCTGCCCAATTGGCTAGGTCTTTAAGAATCTGAATTTCTTTGGATGAAAGTTGGATAAACTCTTTGCGTAAGCTTAAATTATTGTTATTAATGTGGTATTGATTTATGAGGTTCGGCATTGGTCTTTTTCCTTTTTGTAATAGATTTCGTCTGAAAAGTTAGCCGTGGTCTACGTTTTGAGGATTAGTATAGACCTTTTTGGGGCCTGTGGCTGACCCAGGATTGGGAATATTTTGGCCCAATCCTGGGTTTAAATTTTAGTGACCATTCCTCACTCGGTGATGACCGGGGGTATACCGTTCGTGGATCAAATTCGTTATGGCTGATGGAGCCGGAGTAGCAGGCTTAGCTTCAATCTGATGAGAAACATCCACTTTGAATTGAGCAACGGCCTTGCGCAACCCTTCGGCCATCTCAGCCATCGTTTGAGCTGAGGCAGTCACTTCTTCGGCTTGAGCATTCATTTCTTCCGTCGAGGCGCTGATCTCTTCAATCTTGGTTGCGTTCTCTCGGCTGATGTTGGCAATCGACTCGATTTCCTCTTGAACCACAATTGAGGTAGCGGCCATCTCTTCGGTTGAGGCCGTGTTCTCTTCTACCACGGCTGAGACGCTGTCCATAGTATTGCTCAGGTCTTCGCCGGCGGTGCGGGCCTGATTGGCTAATCTAACGGCATCAGTTGCATCTTGCTGCATCCCTTCAATTAATTCAAGGATGTTGGTTAATGCCTGACCAGCTTGGTCAGCTTGGATTACGCCATTGTTAACCTCGGCGGAACTTTGTTCCATAGCTTGAACGGCTTCAGAGACCCTATTCTGAACCGTTTGAATGAGATTAACAATCTCTTTGGTGGCTGTGGCCGATTTTTCGGCCAGTTTGCGAACTTCATCGGCCACAACGGCGAAACCTTTACCATGTTCGCCGGCCCGGGCGGCTTCGATGGCAGCGTTGAGAGCCAGTAAGTTGGTTTGGGAAGCAATATCATCAATGGTTTCCACAATGCTGCTAATCTGGCCGGAGAGGTGGCCCATCTCGGTCACTTTGTCACTGGCCCGTCCAACCGCCTCTTTGATACTATCCAGTGTCTCAATAGCTTGATGAACGGTCTGTGCGCCGGTTTGAGCCGTTTTGGTGGAATGGACACCCTTATTCGCGGCTGCTTCAGCACCTTGCGCTATCTGTTCGATGGTTTCCGCAATTTGGTTGGCCATCATCGCGCCGCGTGTAACAGACGTCGCTTGTTCCTGAGCGCCTAGGGCGATGCCCTCAACAGCCTGATTAGTCTGGGCCACAGCTGAGACCGCATGATTGATACTATTCGCTTGTTGACTGACCCCGTGGGCGATCTGCTGCATCGTGCCAGCAATGTGGGTGGTTGCTTCGGCGCTCTGTTCAGCTGCTCCCCGAAGTTGGCCTGAAGCCAGTTCAACATTCGTCGCGTTCTCGGTTATTTGTTGAACCAAACCACGTAAGTTGACGAGCATCTGCTTAAAGGCATGTCCGAGCGTATCTTGTTCGGAGCGCGGTTGAATATCGACCGTCAAGTCGCCTTGCGCCAGACGTTGGGCAGCCGTGGTCATTTCTTGCATATAAGCTATCATCTCCTGGAAGGCTGAAGCCATCACGCCCAGTTCATCGTTGTTTTTGACGTCGATGCGTTGATTGGTGTCACCGACCGCCAGGCCACGGGCTGCTTTGGCCATGTTCAAAACAGGTTGCGTTGTTTTGCGTGCGATGAACAAGGCAACCCCCGCTACAATTACGGCTGTAAGCAACCCGGTGAGAATAATTAGATTTCGTATTTGGGTGGCTGTTGCCAAAGCCTCCTTGGCATCAACTTCAGCCAAGAGACCCCAGCTCGTCTGCTCAATGGGGGTATATGCGCCCAAAACCGAGATTCCGCGATAGTCTAAATATTCATCGACGCCTGTCTTGCCGGCCAGCGCCTCTTGGGCACCCACAGTATTCACATGAAGTTCTAGTTCCGTCTTCTCTTTAATCAATCCCTCGGCTTTTAGGTCGTCGGTAAAACGGGAAGGGGTAATCATATAGCCGTCGCTATTCACCAGATAGGCTTCACCGCTTTGGCCTGTCTGGGCGTGGGCCAACAATTCGACGATTGATTTTGTTGGTATCGTGCCCCCAACGACGCCGACAATTTGGCCATCGACGATGATGGGGGTGGCGACGATTATGATGATATTCCCAGTGGCTTTGGAAATTAGGATGTCTGAAATATTTGGTTCCCCTTGCAAAGCTTTTTGAAAGTAAGCACGCTCAGACAGGTTGAGGGGCGTCTCGCCATCCGTTCTAAAAACGGTCATACCATCAAGCCCAACCACAAAGATCCCTTCATATAGGGTATATTCTTGGGCATACAGTTCAAGCACTTCCTTGACCGGGTCGCGTTCCAGAGATTGGGCCTCATCCGAACCGGCAATAACCTTCATCTCTCTTTTGCGATCACTAAGCCATGCATTAATCTCGTCGGCTTGAATATTGGCTAAGGTGGCAAGTTCGTCGGTGGCATGGGTGTACAAGGCCTGTTCGATCTGCCAGTCGGTGAATATACCAATGGCTAACAACGGTAGTAGCGATAATGCCAGAAAAAAGCCAAGGAGTTTGGTTTGTAATGAATTGAAGATGTTAAGGCGGTTCTTTACTTCAGATTGCGGAGAAGATAATGGGTCCATTTTTTTTACCTCTGTAATGATTTGAGTTAGGTATAGACAAATACAATATAGCAGTATTTATGGGTTATGAATGACCCAGGATTGAGAATATTTTGGCCCAATCCTGGGTTTAAATTTTAGTAACCATTCCTTACCCGATAATGAGTATGGGTATACGGTTGGTGGGTCAACTGAGACAGGATTGGTGAAACCGTTTTAACAGGCTGGGGTTCAACCTGACTGGTAGCAACCACCTTAAATTGAGCAATAGCCTGGTGCAACTGCCCGGCCATCTCAGCCAGCGTTTGGGCCGAGGCAGTTACTTCTTCTGTTTGAGCACTCATCTCTTCTGTTGCGGCGCTGGCCTCCTCAATCATAGCGGCATTCGCTTGGCTGATGTCGGCAATGGCCTCAATTTCCTCTTGAACCACAAGTGAAGTGGCGGCCATCTCTTCGGTTGAGGCCGTGTTTTCTTCAACAATGGCCGAGACACTTTCCATCGTGCCGCTCAACTCCTCGCCGGCGGCGCGTGCCTGTTTGGCCAACTGCACAGCGGCTACAGCGTCTTGCTTCATGCTTTCAATCAAATCAAGGATGATGGTTAAAGCCTGGCCGGCCTGATCGGCCTGAATTACACCGTGACTGACTTCGGCAGAACTTTGCGCCATAGCCTGGACAGCTTCGGTGATCCTGTTCTCTATAGTGTGAATGAGATTGACAATTTCTTTGGTGGCAATGGCGGACTGTTCAGCCAGCTTGCGCACTTCATCGGCCACAACGGCGAAGCCCTTGCCGTGCTCCCCGGCTCGAGCTGCTTCGATGGCGGCATTCAAGGCCAGTAAGTTGGTTTGGGAAGCAATATCGTCAATGGTTTCCACAATCCCACTAATCTGGCCGGAGAGGTCACCCATCTCCATTACTTTCGCGCCGGCTTGTTCAACAGACATTTTGATGCTGTCCAGCGTCTCGATAGCCTGTTGAACGGTCTTTACGCCTGTCTGAGCGGTTTGGGTGGAGTGAACGCCTTTATCCGCAGCTGCTTCAGCGCCTTGGGCCATCTGTTCGATGGTTGCGGCAATTTTATTGGCCATTATGGCTCCGCGCGTGACGGCTGTGGCCTGCTCTTGAGCGCCCTGAGCAATGCCTTGGATGGCATGGTTGGTTTGGGCTACGGCTGAGACAGCGTGATTGACACTGTCCGATTGTTGAGTGACACTGTGGGAGATTTGTTGCATCGTAGCGGCAATGTGGTTGGTGGCGTCGGCGCTTTGGGTAGCCGCGCCATTGAGTTGGCCTGAGGCTTGTTCGACCTGAGTTGCGTTCTCGGTTATCTGTTGAACCAGTTCCCGCAGGTTGATGAGCATCTGTTGAAAGGCCAGGCCGAGTGTATCGCGCTCAGAGCGGGGCTGGATAGTGACGGTCAAGTCGCCTTGGGCCAGCTGTTGGGCGGCCGTGGTCATCTCCTGCATATAGGCTACCATTTCCTGGAAGGCTGAGGCCATAACGCCCAGCTCATCGTTGCTCTTGATTTCAACACGCTGCTCCAAATCACCTTTAGCAATTCCCACAGCTGCGTGAGCTACACTATTTGCTGCGTTGGCAATAGCGCCGGACAGAAAATAAGATATAATCATAACCAAAGCGACGGCGATTCCGGCGAAAGTTAGCACCATAGTTTGGCTTTGAGTATTCTTCGCTATCGCTGCCTGAAGCGATGTCTGGGCTTCTGCATCCATTTCCTTTACCAGAGCATCCACTCGGGTGGTAATGTCCTCGGCATAGGTGTCAAACTCCTCCATAGCCGGGTTGCCCAGTTCCGGCCCACCGTCAATATATAACTGGGCCATCCATTGTCCTTTGGCGTAGAACGTCTCAAACGACTCGCTTAACGCGTCTATCTCCCGCTGTTTTTCCGGATGCAGGTCGGCCAGTGCGGCTACATTCTCACGAAACTGCTTAGCGTATTTCTCCGCCTCATCGAAACCATCGTCAAAGCCCGCAGCAGCCCGGGTGGCACTGATATCGGTGAGCCATTGCCAAACTTGGATGACATCATACTTGATGTTTGTCGCCAGCATGGCACCCCCGTACCCTTTATCTTGCGCCAGTTCAGTGGCCTTGATACTGCTATTCACGAGCTGCCAGTTCAGGCTAACCAGAATGACAAGCATGAGCACAACTACGCCGACATTCGTCAATAACTTATTTCTAATTGACCATTTCATTTTATTACCTTCTTTCACTATCGAAGTTGGGTGTAAGTAAAACTTTAAAGATTGATATCGCGATGTCGCTCATGCCTCCAAAACGGCACGCACGGTTTCATGGACCATTGCTAATGTGAACGGCTTATGGATAAAGCCGCTTAGTTTTACTTCAGTGGCTTTTTGAGTAAACATAACCTTGTTATCGCCACTCATCAAAATGAACTTCAAATCCGGTTGCTGCTCTTTGAGTTGGTATGCCAATTGCAGGCCATCGAGCTGATGCATAATATAATCAGAGATGACCAGGTCAAAGGAGCGAATTCGCTCTAAAGCCAGGGCCTCTATCCCGGAATGGCAGACTTCAAGCTGATAATCCGGCCCTAAAAGAGATAAATATTGGGTTAAAACTAAAAGAATATCAGGGTTGTCGTCGACGATGAGTACTCGCTTAATCATAGGTATTCCTTCAAGATAGACAGTGTATGTTAATGGTTATGGTTATTAGGTTAGGATTTACGCATTTATCAAGGTCATAGCCATTTGATGTTTGCGTAGAACCTGTTGGGTTATGATTTGATACTACTATAACTGATTTTTTAGCCGCAGAATGACCCAAGGCTGGGAATATTTTGGCCCAATGTAGAGCCAAAAATGTTAAAATGCGGCTTTGTTGCGGAAAAGAGAAGAAGTGGAGCTAATTTTGTTTCTACTTATGGGGCAGTTGTGGAGATTATGTGGCTGAGCGGCATTCATGGTGTACAAATGAATGCTGCTGCGTTGGCTGTATTACTCGGTTACAAATTTGTAGCCAACGCCGTGGACGTTAACGATGTAATCCTGTCCATCAGGGGCTTGACCCAATTTTCGACGCAAGCGCCCTAAGGGGCTTTTCAGGAGATCGCGGGCTTGATAGGCATCAACTGGCTGGCCGTGAGTTAGGTCGGCCAGATCTTGAAAGGTTAACGGTTGGTTAGGCTGCTTCATCAGCGTGGTTAACAAACGGAATTCAGTGGGGCTGAGAGACAGGGGGCGACCACTTTTGGTGATACTCATAGTGTCTAAATCGACAATTAAGGCGCGAGCTTCCAGTCGCGTGAGGTCAGCGGATTTCGGTTCCGTCGGTTTCGCTGGAGATGTTTCCGGCATTTGGGGAACACCAAAACTCTCAACCAGCAGACGCGCCGCCAAACGCTGCTGAAGCTTAAGGCGGCGTTGTTTCATCACCCGCTCGATGGCTCCCAGCAGTTCGTCCACGTCATAGGGCTTCAGTAAAAAATCACTTGTGCCGAGGCGCATTGCTTCAATAGATGTTTCCAAACTGGCGTGGGCGGTTAGCATGATCAGTTCAGGCGGGTCGGCCATTTTCTCAATAGCGGCCATTAATTCAAGGCCATTGATACCCGGCATTTGCAGATCAACAATGGCCAAATCGATGTTTTGGGTATTAAGCAGCTTTAGCGCCTCTTTCCCGTTGGCGGCAACGTAAACTTCATAACCTTCATCTGATAATTCTTCACTTAAAAATAACCGCAAGCTAGCCTCATCATCGACAATTAAAATTTTTCTGGCATCAGGCAGGTTCATCAGGTTCTCCCGTTGTACGGCTTTGAGGTAAATAGATCGAAAATAGCGTGCCAACGTCCGGCGTACTCTCGACCTCAATGTGGCCGCCGTGGGCTTCGATAATGGCATAACTAATCGATAATCCCAGGCCGGTGCCGATATCTTTGGTTGAAAAAAACGGCTCGAAGATTTTCGACATGACATCGGCTGTCATTCCCTCGCCGGTGTCTTGCACAGTAATTACGCCCTGTTGTTTATCCGGCAGATACGTTGTGGTCAGGCTCAATAAACCACCTTGGGCCATGGCATCAATTGCATTGAGGATCAGATTGATTAGGACTTGTTTGATATGGCCCGGCACAGCCCTAATAATCGGCAATTCGACAGCGAGGGTAACATTGATGTCGATATGTTTTTGCTGTAATTGTTTATTTACTAAATCTAAGGTGCTTTGCAGCAGTTGGTTAAGGTCGGTTGGCTGTAGTCCGGCTTGACTGGGGCGGGCAAAGTCGAGCGTTTGGCCGGTAATGGTAATGAGGCGTTCAACTTCTTGGGCCAGTGTGGCTACATAGTGTTGTCGTTTGGCGTTATCGAGATGAGGCCGACCAAGCAAACGCAAGCCACTCCGTAAGGCCTGGAGGGGGTTGTTAATTTCATGAGCCAGTGAAGCCGTCAAGCGTCCCAGCGCGGCCAATTTTTCGGTTTGAATAGAGGTTTGCAGTTGGATGTAATCTTCGCGCAGTTGGCGGCGATCCAGTACCCGGCTTACTATCTGAACCAGCTTGGCATGATTAAAGGGTTTGAGAATAAATCCCTCAGCGCCTAATTCTTGGGCGCGAATGGCCGCTTCAAGGGAAGCGTAGCCGGTCATCATAATGGGACTAATTTGGGGATATTGTGCGGTAACTTCGGCCAATACCGTCAGTCCGTCGGTATCGGGCAAATCAATATCAAGGAGGATGACATCATAGCTGGCGTTTGATAGTGCCTGAAACGTGGCTTGACCCGTCTCTACAGTATGAACGAGCAAGCCTTGGTTTTCCAAAACGCCCTGACACAATCTTCTTGTAAGCCGGCTGTCATCGATAACCAGAGCTTTGTAACGTGACCTCATCTAGCCAGTATATCATAATCGAAGACAGTGCTCAAGGTGAAGCGGCGAAATTCTGACCATCTTTTTTCTTATGGTTAATGTAGACTTGCATACCTTAGCCGGGGATTGTCTCGCTAAAATTAAGAACGATCCGGCGGGTTTCATCGGTTATCGGGAGTGTTACTTGCCCGTTGGCTAACGGAGCATCGAACGTTGGCCGGGTGTCGCTCCCTTTGATGGTCAGGTGGCCGGGCCAATTTTGAGCAGTTCCATCCGGGGTAATTGTATGGGCCAGTACTTTTAGTTCGCGGGCAGTGGTCGGGGGCAGGTTCAGTTGGATATAGCGCAGATTGGTCATGGTGCGGATAGTGCCGGAGTTGGCCTGGAGCAGCTCTTCACCGCCGTCATAACCCAACTGAACTTCAACAGGCATCGACTGCCCGTTGGCAGTAATATAAACTCTTGATTTTCCTCCCCGGCTGCGGTCGTCTCGAAGTTCGATGACCATGCGCGGGCTAAATACGCCACGGCGAATCATAGCGATAGTCAGCCCCAACATCAAGAGGGCAATGGCTAGCCCCAGTAAACGTTGAAGTGGGTTTTGCCAGATGATTAACGCGTGAAACAGGAGGTTGAGCAGGCATAACAGATAAATCCCTGTTAACAGGAGCGGATTCCCCAAAAAGCTGTGGACGACTTGCGGAACCAATTCTCCTTTGCGACGGCTGGCAACCAGCAGCAGAACGGGAAAAATGCCGGTCATTAGCGAATCGACAATAATGCCAAGAATAGCCAGGATGCCTGTAAAAGAGCCGGTGTTTGTCCACGACATCCACTCGGCCAGCAAGAAGACCAGGATAATAGGGCTTAAAGATAATAAGAAACGTCCTTGCCGGCCCAAAACGGCTGTTTTAGGTGTATCAACCCGCTCATGGGCCAAATTAAAGAGCGCAACCGAAAACTGAACCATACCCAACCCCATACTAACAATAACGAAGATGGCTCCTAAAACGCCCATAATCGGGCCAATTGTAGCGGTCAACGGCACCAAGGATGTGCCTTGCTGTTTGGCTAAAATGTGAGGAGCCACGGCCCCACTGGCGGCCAATACCCAGATGACGTTTAGCATGATGGCAACCCCAATGCCAACGGTGTGGCCTTTTATGACCTCTCGGCCGCTGGGATCACGCTGTAGCAGCAGCTTGCCAAAGATAACGACCAAAACATGGGCCGAATAGATACCCATGACCACCCCTATGAGAAAACTCAACGTGGTCGGATCGAACGGCTGCCCGTTGAGCCATGGAACATTGATATAGAGCAAATTTTCCGGGCGTAGGTAAGCAAAAGCCAGCAGCGAGAGAATGAGCAGTAAGGTCATGTTGACCAAGCCGATAACAATAGTCAGAGCCAACGTGGCATTTAATGAGCCTCGCGTTAGAAAATAGAGACCTATCAAAAATACAAACACCATCCACATCTCGGCGGGTAATCCACTTGCACCTTCCAGGGTGGTCGAAATGCCCAGATAAAAGACCAACAGCAGGCCAAAAGAAAAGGCGGCCAGCACAATAGATAGCAAGAGCGAACTGGTCTGGCCCAGGTAATCATCTACAATCCGGCCGATAAAACCGCTGCCAAAGCGAATCTCGCTGCTGCGGGTCACTGTTTCAGCCATCGCCGCGATGGTAATCATGTTAATTAGGCCAATGACGATAATCATGATCACGCCCGGCAGTGGTCCAATCCCGGCTACGGCAATCGGTAAGGCCAGACTAACCGCCCCAATAACCACCGTCAGGATGCAAGCCAGCCAAAATGGGGGTAAATTTTCTAACCGGCCCGCCAATCTGGCCCATCGCCAGCGCAGTTGGTCGAGTAGGCTCATAACGCGCGAGATATATATCGAGGCGAGTGGTTGGTTATACAAACGTTGGTAAGCCTGCAAGACGGTATCACTATCCAGGCTTAAGGCGGCTCGAATGCCCGGCACAGCCTGAGCCGTAAATTTGTATTTCTGGCCTAGCAAGTGGGCAACAGCAGCTTGAATATCATGGTTAGCCGGAACCAGGATGGCCCATTGGGCTGCATAGCGCTCCATGTGTCGAATAGTGGGCTGAAAGGGAAGGTCGCGGCCCTGAGCAATGGCATCGAGAAAATTCTGATGGGGTGACGCTGCTGCTTCACTTAAGGCGAAGGCAGCGGCCTGCTGCGACTGGGTAAGCAAATAGATCGTCCGATTTTCAATCAAGATCAGCAGTAGGCTGGCCTGTTTGGTGACCCGACCGGACATTCCGCCCAGTGCTTCTTCCCGTGAGATAAGGGGATCGATTGTCATTGTATTCCTTTGTTATGCGGACGTTATTGGTTACAGGCCGTCACTAAAGCGTCTACTACACGCTCTGCTTGTTCAGCAGTCAGGCGAACCCGGATGGCGTTTTCATTACCCTCCGGGGCCGGACCTAAATCGGTTGGGTAGAGCAGCCGGATGGGGATGGCTGCTTCGTCACGCCAGTGGTTGATGGCCAGTAGTTCAACCGCTTCGCCGTCGGACCAGGTTGCCACAGCATACGGTACATTGAAACAAATGCCTCGCGTCGGCATCCGGCCCTGACTCTCGATGGTTTGCTCTAATGCCCAGTAGTAGGCTTGTGGTAATCTGCCCGGCGACTGCGTTTGACGCAGCACCCGGCCTACAACCTGACCAAGATGGGTTATCGTCGCATAGTCAGCCACAAAATTTGCGGCCTGATCGATGAAATACCTATAATCGTTGGCCTCAATCCGGCTCATAATCGGTTCGGCCAGAGCCGCCCAGCCGATCAGGTCATCGGCCGATTCGGTAGTGGCGTCATAAACCCGCTTGAGCAAGCCCTTGATGATGGCGTGTTCGGCGGCGATTATCTCTGTCGTTGCCTGACCCGGATCGCGGGTGCAGAAAGCGGCCACACGTCCCCACATCAGCGCGGTCTGGTCGGTGGGTTCTCCCCAAAAATAGGCCCAGTCGCCACCCAAAATCACTTCAACCCCTAAGCGAAGCAGATCCGGCAGTTGCGACCAGTTGGCTTCGTGCCGGTTTAACAGGCTAACATTCAATCCGATGTTTCGCCAGCGCTCGATCACGGTGAGCCGTGCGGTATCGATGGCCGGAGTCGGCCGGTCGTTGAGAACGATGATCTGACTGTAGTTGGTTGGTTCTACTTCTGCCAGCATCTCCTGCCAAAGCCAACTGGGGGCCTCTAGCGTATCGGGATAACAGAGCAGTTCAACAGCGTAACCGGCGGCCTGAAGATGTTTTCGGCTAAGGGCGGCCATCACCAAACTGTGGGGATCAAACGGAAATACCAGCAAAGCCGGTCTGGCTTGGGGCGATGTAGGAGCGGGTTCTTGACCATTTATGGCGATGGGCAAGGGTTCTGGGGGTACGGCAACTTCTTGTACAGTCCAGGGTAATGGCGTGCCGGCCAGATCGCCGCGCAGCATGGCGATTTGGATATTGTCGACGATGGGGCCTTTAGTTAGGATTTGCAGGTTGACCTGCGTGGTGCAGTGCAAACGGACTCCCAAAATCTCTTCCAGACTGGTCCAATAAGGGAGTTCATCGGGATAAAAAAAGCGCAGTACCCAGGCAAAACGTTCGGTATAATCAGAGCGGCGTTGGTCGATGTCCATCGCATCGGCCACCCGCAAAATCGAGGCTAACAGCCCGGTGCGGATGGTATTATTGTCCAACATATCGCAGCGGGCCGGATCATATTCGCGGCGGTGCCAACGGCAGAGCAAGCCCACCAGGTTCGCTTCGGCGGTACTGAACGGCAGTTCGCCGGCCTGGGTTAATTTGTGAACCGTTTCCTGGCTAGTGATATGATGGTCGGTACGGTCGATAATGTTGCCCACATCGTGGAACATCGCCCCCGCCCGAAGTAGATGCTGTTCCATAGGAGTCAGCCCCATAATATAACTGAGCTGAACAGCAAATGATTTAACCCGCAGAACGTGGCCGGGGCCATGGTCGGCAAATTCGCTTAGTTTGGCTCGGGCAAATTGAAGAATTGGCAGGGCTGTGCGTAAGGTGGCTATTTCTTGGATAGAGTATAGCCGGTTAGCAGCCAGCAAAGCCGGCCAGAGGCGGGCCGGTAAGTTTCGACGCCGGGTACGCCCTAAAGCGGGCTGGGCTTGTCCATTGGCCGATAGGCGGAGGTGCCCCTGTTGAGCCAGGATGTCTAGAGCCTGTTCCACCTCAGCCGGTTCCAGCTTCAAAGCCTGGGCTAACTCCTCTGCATTGGCCGGACCTTTGCGAGTCAGGTGAATAATAATCGTGCGCTGAAGTGGTGGAAGGTCAAGCAAATTGAGTACGTTGCTGCCGGACTCTGCCGTGGTTGGGCCTGTTTCTTCAAGGATATTCCGCAGAATATCATCCACAGCCACACTGCGCACGGGTTTTGTGTTCATTGTTATCTCTCTTCTCTTTAGAGGTTCACCCATCAACTGCATTGGATCACATAAAGCCGGCCATCTTAGCTTTTTCTGGATAGCTATGGCCGGCTGTACTGTTTTGTGATGTTTCGGATCAGATTCGTTGAATTTTGGCTGACCTATCTATGACGAAATTTGAGAGCCTCGTTTCAGGCTAATTTTGGAGGTAGGGTTGAAGGGGCAGATAAAATAGTGGTATCAAAATGAAGCCCCGGTCGGTTTATAAGTAACTGCCCATGTTTGGGCGACTAGGTTTTATTATAGCAAAATTAGGGTGATTTGTATGTCCTAATTTTAATACAAATTTGTCCTAAAATTAGGACAATATCAATATCTCAAAATTTTTGTGGCAGCGCAATATTGATTTTACTATGTTTAAGGCCAGAGAATTGCGCTTCCGGCCTTTTGATCCTATCGGGTCCACCAGATTTGGGCCATGAGCCAGTCTTCTTGTTTAAGGCCGTCCCAGTCGGTGATGCGGACGGGTGTGCCGCCCTGGGCGCTGATGCGATAGATGCCCCAGCGGCCACCGGTGTCGGAGACATAGGCGATTTCGGAGCCATCAGGTGACCAGGTTGGCAGGCCATCATTGCCGGGTGAGGTCGTGACCTGGCGAGGTGTACCGCCGCCATCGGTGCTGACGGCAAAAATGTCCCAATTGCCACTGCGTGTAGACATATAGGCTACCTGACTGCCATTCGGCGAGAAAGCCGGGCTGCGGTCGCTTTCGTGGGTGGATAGCCGAACGTGATCACCACCGCCAAAAGGTACAACGTAGATGCCAGGATTGTTACCCTGGGCATCGGTGCCCTGATAGGCTATCAAATCGCCTTTGGGCGACCAGGCCGGAGTACGACCGTCGCCCAAAATGTTGGGGTTGCCTTTGCCATCGGCAAATCCCTGGAAGATTTGCCAGCGGCCGGTGCCTAGCTCTTGCGCGGAAAAGATATAATCGGTGTCCCCTGGCCCCCATTTAGGCGAGATGTGTTCTTGATAAATGGTGATGCGGTCATCTTGGCCGTTAGTGAGGTTATATAAATGAAGACCGATAGAGTTTTGCAGGTCGGTACGGTACAGCAGCAGGCTGCCGTCAAGACTAACCGAAGGCATTTGGCCGTCGGTGACCAACACTTTGGGTGTGCCGCCGGCGGCCGGAATCGATACAATCTCCCAACGGGTTTCAGCGGGATTATATTTGGAGTACACGATAGAACCAAGGCTGGTATCAGCAGCCGGAGCAGTCTCATTAGCCGCTTCTTCCGTAGCTTCTTCGGTTGGCTCGGCTTCGTTGGTGGTTGATGTGTTGGCTTCGGCAGCTAACGAGGCCGAGGCCGTTGATGAAGTTGCCGGGGTAGCGGTCGAGCGGGTGTTGGTGGTTGCTGTGCTGTCGCCATCATCAGGCTCGTCAGTAGCGTCGGTGTTGGGGGTTGATCGTTGAGCGACAGCATCTTCCTGACAGCGCTCGGTGACGTTATCGATTTTGGTCTCCAGCAGTCGGCTTGGTTCTACCTCTTGGGCGTCAAGGTATTGAACTTCAGCCTGGCACCACTCTTTTTCTTCAAAGAGGGCATCGCCATACTGCTCAAGCGTCTGGCGATAGCGTTCTTTTACATCGACATAACCTTGATCGTCGTCATAAATTTGGCTAAAGAGATTCACGGCCTGACCGGGATCGACCGGCTGTACCAGCACGCCTTCCAGGTAGAGCAGTGCTTTGGTTTGCTCAACCACCGCCTCAGGATCGTTAGGGCGTTCGACCAAGGCCCGTTCAAAGGCGAGTTGGGCTTCTTCGATTTCCTCGTTTTCGACGTGCTGCAAGCCCAGATTGTAGCTGGCTTCATAAATTAAATCTGAAATGGTATCGGTTTCATATTCGGCGTCAAGGTCTTGAATATCGGTAAGGGTCGTGATGGCTTCTTCCCAGTTTTCATTATCAAAGTCTTCTTGGGCCTTGTCTAACAGGTCGGCGGCAGCGGCAGAGCGGGTTTCGGAGGTGGGCGTGGGTTGTGATTGAGCTAACTGCTGCGCATCGCGCAGGGCATCGCGCACCTGGGGATTGGTGGGGTTGATATTAAGGGACAGTTCGAATTCGGCAATAGCCAGATCCAGTTCATTGCTGGCCATATACTCTAGCCCTTTTTCATAATGGTCGTTGGACTCATCTTGGGTTAAAACGGCCCGTTCTTGAAGACCCTGCCGCACGGCCAGTAGGCCAAGCCCCCCATAGAATAAGCCGACGCAAATAATCAACCCCAAGCAGCCTAGTGCTACGCGCCGAAAAGTAAATCGGCGCGGTTCGGTTTCGGCTTCGTCATAATATGGCTCATCCGCTGCCTGGTGCTCGACGTACCCATAATCTTCGTGTTCATGGGGATAATCTTCATGATAATCGTGATAGGGGTCATCAACGTAGGTTGGGTCATCGTACAGATCTTCTTGGGTAGAATAGGACGGATCCAGGTACGCTTCGATGTTAGGGGTGACTAAATTGCCTTGACCGGCGGCGGCATAGATGTCGTCGGCATAAGGTTCTTCTTCCGGTAGATAGTTTTCGTGGTAGTGAAATTCTTCGTGGGTCGGTTCGTCGCTTTCATAGTCATGGGCGGCATAGGGATCGTCATCATAATAAACTTGCTCGGCCGCCTCTTCGAGCGTTTCGACATAATCTTGCTGGCTGGCCGCGTATAGTTCAAGTTCTTCAGCAGAAAAGTATTGTGGTTCGCCGCAGTAGGGGCAGTTAGCCTGGGGATGGTTATAGGCCGTGCCACAGTGCTGGCATTCATAAGCAAACTGTTCAGACATGTTATCTCAACCGGGATAGCGTAGCAGAGGGTTTTCCTCCACATCAAAAAATTGAATAGTTGGTGGTGTGTCAGTGGCCGGAATAGACCACCGAACGGGTGCAGCCGGATTGGCCGTGAAACTCTCTTGTACAAGAACGGTCTGGGCGTTAGACACTTCGAGCCGGCCTTGGATTGGCTGGGCAACAAGGGCAGTTAGTGTTGAGCCTTCACCTTCCGGCGCGATATGGATGGCGATGGTTTCGTTAGCCCAGGTTAACCCGCCGCTTTGGGCCAGGGGCCACCAGGTATCTTGCCAGCCCAGCGTGTCGCCGGGAGGTACGGAGATATTGTCTTCGGCCCAAAAACCGGCATTGGCACCGCCCCAAATTTCGAAGTATTGGGAGTTGTCATCGGTGTAGCTGCGGTCAGGAAAATCTTGACCAAAGGCAAATAGTTTGTTGCTGCCGGGGACGCCGCTCGACAGCCGCACTACGCCCAGATCGGTATCGGGGTTGTACGCGCCAAAGAAAGGAGCGGCCTGGTTGGGAACAAAAAAGCCCATATAGTTAGCCCATTGATTGTAATTGCGCAGGTCGGTCTCGCCGACCCGGGGCCAAGAGACCGACGCATGCTCACCGGGAACTTCCCAGCCGGCCTCGCCACGGCTGTGGACGGTGACCGTATCGGTGGGTACGATAAATTGTGTAGCGGGCGACATGGTCGCTGCGCCCAGGGTTAAAGCTGCGTTGATCCACAATTGAACCGGCACGGATTGAGAGGTATTGTTGACCAGCGTGGGGGCCACCGTGAAGGTGGCCTTATCAGCCGGCAGCGTAACCTGCACCGTCAGGCCGACCCGATCCGGGCCGGTATCGCTGAGGGTAATGGTGGCTTCTGTTTCGTTTTGGGCAACCTTGTAGTCCCAGGGCAGGCCAAAACGATAGCCATGTTCTTGGGTGGGGTAGGCCCAGTCCATGCCGCCGGTAGCCAGCCACCAATTGGCTTCGTAAGGCTGCAACACGCCATAGCGAGACGGCTTGACGACGGGATTGTGGTAAAATATTTCTTGCTCAGTGCTCTTGACTACGGCACTGTAGAGTCGCCCTCCCAATTCCGGCAAGAAGGTCAGCCGCAGATAGGAATTTTCCAACACAACGCCGGTGTAGTTGACCGGAGCCGGTTCGTGGGGGGCAGCATCATAATCGGCGCGATTGAAATAGTAGACCGGGATGTTGTAGACAGGGTCTATCTTTTCGATTAGAAAATCTCTAAAGGGGTATGTGGGCAGGGTAATGATGGTTTCATACACCTCAACACCAGCCACGACTGATGGCGATGGCGCGACAGTTGAAGGCGTTGTTGTCGGCGGCAGGTCGCTGGGCGTGACCTCTGCGACAGAGGTCGGCGAGGCGCTCTGTAAAGCAGCGTCCGGTTCGACCGTGAGTGAGATATCTTCAACCTTGGTGTCTAAGACTACGGTGGTCGGTGCCGCTAGAGTCGGCGAGGCAACCCCTGTTACCTCAGCCACAGAGGTTCGCGACGATGAATCGGTCAGCGTGCAAGCGGTTATAAAAACGACCGCCAACGTTATTGTTATGCCGGCGGCAATTATATTATGCGCATTCCCATAAGTTTTCATACAGGTTGGGCATGATAGCATTATTTGAGGTTGGTGTCCAATGTCTAAATCCATCTTAACTTCAGGTGAGCCATTGGGCGATTGGTTGAGTTATGGTAAAATACCGAGATGGTAGAAAATAAACGCGACTTTAAAGTCACCGTAATTGGCCATGAGTGGGCCATCGAACTGCTGCGACAGCAAGAGCAGGTGGGGCGCGTGGCGCAGTCGCTTTTGTTGAGCGGCCCGCCAAATATTGGCAAGAGCACGCTGGCCCGTTATTTTGCTCAGTATTTGAACTGCCAGGCTGATGAGCGGCCCTGCGGTCAATGTGCTTCATGCCGCAAAACGGTTAGCGGCAACCACCCTGATGTTCGGGTGTTTGATGAGGATGAGCCGCTTAAGATCGACCAGATTCGCGACCTACAGCGAGAACTGTCGCTGTCGCCGGTCGAGGGCCGTTTCCGGGTGGCGTTGCTGTGCAACTTTGAGCGGGCAACAACCGGCGCAGCCAATGCCTTGCTCAAAACGTTGGAAGAGCCGGCCTCGCAGGTGGTGATTATGCTGACGGCGGTTGAGCCGAGCCATCTTCTGCCGACAATTGTATCACGCTGCCAAATCTTGAAACTGCGTCCGTTGGCCAATGCCGACATCTTTACCGCGCTCCAATCGCAATGGCAGGCCGATACGGCCCAGGCTGAACTACTCACGCAGCTCGCTGCTGGTCGGCTGGGCTGGGCAGCCCACGCCTTAATCGACCCGGATTTTTTAGCACGGCGCACCCAGTTTTTGGAAGACATGCTCGATCTGCTGCGCATGCATCGCGCCGAGCGCCTGGGCTACGCAGCCGAGTTAAGCCGCGATGTCGCTGCTTTGAAAGAAGCGCTGGTGCTATGGCTTATTGTCTGGCGCGATTTGCTGCTGCTGATGAGTGGTGGTCGCACAAAAATCATCAATCTTGATTGGCAGGACAGCTTGCAGAAGGTCGCGGCCCGCAGTTCGCTAAGCCAGGCCAAAGAGATGGTCATGCGGCTGCAAGCCGCGTATAATAACTTAGACCGTAATGTCAATCCCCGGCTTAATTTAGAAGTGGTGCTGCTGCACTGGCCGCAGTATCGGGATATTTAAGAAAAGGGTAACTACTCAGGTGACTGGCACTTTTGCTCAAAAGCGACTAAGTGCCAGTCACCTCGCCTGCTGAGTAAATACAGAAAAGGATATAAGGTATGCCCCTTATTGTTGGTATCCGGTTTAGACCGGTTACAAAAGTTTACTATTTCGATCCGAGTGATATTGAAGATTTGGATATTGATACGCGCGTTATTGTAGAAACATCGCGGGGTGTCGAGTTAGGCGTGGTGGTTCAGTCTGTTCACGATGTACCGAAGAGCGAGCTTAAAGGGGCGCTCAAGAAGGTACTGCGCAAGGCCACGCCTATCGATTTGATTCAGGTAGAGCGTTATCGGGCTGAGGAAGATGATGCTGTAAAAAAATGTAATGAATTGGCCAAAGAGGTTGAGGTTCCCATTCGGGTGATTAGGGCCGATTATAATTTTGACGGTTCGCGGCTTATGTTCTCCTTTACCGCCGAGCAGCGGGTTGATTTTAGAGATTTGGTGAAGGTGTTGAACAAAGAATTCAACACCCGCATTGAAATGAAACAGGTCGGGGCGCGTGACGAAACCAAAATTCTTGATGGCTACGGTCGCTGTGGACGGCAGTTGTGCTGCTCAAGTTGGTTGACCGAGTTTCATCCGGTCTCGATCAAGATGGCCAAGAACCAGGGCTTGCCTTTAGCTCCGGCCGAGATTTCGGGGTTGTGTGGGCGACTATTGTGTTGTTTAGCCTATGAAAATGACCAGTATGTAGAAATGCGTAAATCTATGCCCAAGGTTGGCCTGCAGATCAAAACTCCCGATAACCAAACTGGGGTGATACGCGGCCTTAATATCTTAAAGGAAGCGGTTTTGGTTCAGGTGGATGAAGAGCAGGGCTATGTTGAACTGCTGGTTGAAGAGATAACCATTGTCCAGGAAGGACGCGAACCTGATCCGGTCGAGGCTCCTAAAAGCGAACGTAAATCTCGCCGTCGGCGCAAAAAGAAAAGAAGCAACCAGGATACCCATGAAGATGGCAATGAGGATAGTAATCAGGATATGGAATAGATGCCCCAGCCTATAAAGTTACTGCATCTGGCCGATATTCATGTGGGCATGGAAAATTATGGCCGGCTCGACAGCCAATCGGGCTTAAACAGCCGGGTGGTCGATTTTCTGCGGCGCATGAGTCAAGTTATCGACCAGGCCATAGATCAAGAGATAGATATCTGCATCTTTGCCGGCGATGCCTATAAAAACCAGCGCCCCAACCCCACCTTTCAGCGCGAATTCTCGCGGCGCATCAAGCGGCTGGCCGACCATGATGTGCCGGTGATTATGCTAATCGGCAATCATGATATGGCTACCGCTGACCGTGCCGCCAGCAGCCTTGATATCTTTGGCGTGCTGGACGTGCCCGGCGTTATTGTAGCCGATCGCGAAGAAGTGCATCAGATAACCTGTCGGCGTGGCCAACCGCTGCAAGTAGCCACCGTACCTTACCCGCAGCGTGGCCGCTTGTTGGCTCACGATGTCTTTAAAAATATGACGCTCGATGATTTAGATTTGGCTTTGGGCGAAATCATGCACCAAAACCTAACCGATTTGGCGGCGGAAGCGATGGAAAAGCCCGATATTCCGGCGGTGCTCACTGCTCACCTGAGCGTGAGCGAGGCCAAACAGGGCAGCGAACAAAGTGTGATGATTGGCCGTGATATTGTGGTGTTGAAAAGCCTGCTGGCGAACCCGGCCTGGGATTATGTGGCCTTGGGACACATTCACAAGCATCAAGAGTTGAACAAGGGCCAGCACCCGCCCATTGTTTAT
>JAGRBY010000480.1 GCA_020433835.1 Anaerolineae bacterium
ATAACCTATATGCGAACCGATAGCATGAACGTTTCGAAACAAGCTCAAGAAGACGCCCGTACGTTTATCAGCGACCGCTACGGCCCGGAGTTTATCCCCGAAGAACCGCCGATTTACAAAACCAAAAGTAAGGGTGCCCAGGAAGCGCACGAAGCTATTCGGCCTACCCTGGTGCAGCGAGAGCCGGAAAAAATCAAAAACTATCTTAGCCGCGACCAACTGCGTCTGTACACCTTGATCTGGCAGCGGTTTGTATCGAGCCAGATGGAGCGAGCTATATACGATACGGTTTCGGTGACGATTGGTGCCGGTCCGTCTGCCACGCCACCGGCCGATAATGCCTGGCCTTATCATTTACAGGCCAGCGGCTCTCGTATTCGCTTTAAAGGCTTTTTGACAGTTTACGAAGAAGCTCGTGACGAGGATGCTGCGCCTGATGAGAGTGAAGGTATTATTTTGCCGGAGCTTGATACCGGCGAGGTTGTCGATCTGGTTGAGTTACTGCCAAATCAGCACTTTACCCAGCCGCCGCCCCGCTATACCGAGGCATCTCTGGTTAAAACATTGGAAGAATACGGTATTGGGCGACCGAGTACCTATGCGCCCATTATCTCAACCATCCAGCAGCGCGGTTACGTTGAGAAGTTTGAAAAGCGGCTTTATCCCACCGAATTAGGGGAAATTGTTAACGATCTGCTAACCGAATACTTCCCCGATATCGTCAACGTGCAGTTCACGGCCCAAATGGAAGAAGATTTGGACCGCATTGCCGAAGGCGATCGGGAATGGCCGGCGGTACTGGAAGACTTCTATGATCCTTTCGCCAAAGCAGTGGCCCATGCCGAAGATCATATGCCGGAAGTGAGCATCGCCGACCAGCCAACCGGCGAAATTTGTGAAAAGTGCGGCAGCCCCATGGTGCTGAAATTTGGCCGATACGGTAAGTTTGAAGCTTGCTCCAACTTTCCGGAATGCCGCAACGCCAAACCCCATCTGGTTAAATTAGGGATTGCTTGCCCCAACGATGGCGGCGAGTTGGTCGAACGCCGAACCAAAAAAGGCCGCGTTTTCTACGGCTGCTCCAACTACCCCGAGTGTGAGTGGAGCAGTTGGAAGCGACCACTGCCCAATCCTTGCCCCAACTGCCAGGGGCTGCTGGTTCAGAAAAATCGACAGTGGGCGCAATGTGTAGCCTGTGAAGAACAGTTTCTACTCAACCAACTGCCTGCCGTTGACAACGAACCTGAGGATAAAAAGCCGGAACTTATCACGGCTTGAGGTCTTTAACACCAAACAAAATGAAAGGCAAGGGACAGAGTGTCTCTTGCCTTTTTGTTTACCTTCATTAATATTTCATCATCCGCCTCTAAAAAAATCTGCTACTTTGTGACCGCCGCCGCTGGCTGTCGGCGATCCTTATTAAGGAGAATACACCTTGCGTTTAGAAAAACTGCGTGAATTAATGGCCGAGCACGAACTTGATGGCTTTTTGGTGACCCAATCCGATAACCGGCGCTATCTTTCCGGCTTTACCGGCAGCAGTGGCGTGCTGATCATCACGACCGAAACCCAAGCGGTCGCCACCGACTCCCGTTATTACGAACAGGTCAAACAACAATGCCCCGATTGGGATCTTATCGAAATTGGCTACGATTTTACTGGCAACCTACTCGAACTGCTTCGTGAACGAGAGCTTGGCGGTCGCCGGGTAGGGTTTGAGGCCGACGACATTAGCGCGGCGACTCTTCACGCCTGGGAACGCGCCTTAAAAGGCAGGCTCGTTTTGGTTGATACCCAAGGCCTGGTTGAAACGCTGCGCATAATTAAAGAACCTGACGAGATCGAGAAAATTAAAAAGGCCGTAGCCCTGGCCGATGAGGCTTACGAACATATTGCTGGCTGGATGAAACCGGGCCTAACTGAGGTCGAAATTGCCTGGGAGTTGGAAACCTTTATGCGCACCCGTGGAGCCAGCGCTCTTTCGTTTGATTCAATTGTGGCGTCCGGTCCTAATGCCGCGAAACCCCACGCCGGAGCCTCCGAGCGGGTTATTCAGGCCGGTGAACCGATTACGATGGATTTCGGCTGCGTGGTCGATGGCTATTGCTCCGACCTCACCCGCACGGTCTGCCTGGGCGAACCGGCGGATGAGCGTTATTTGCAAGTGTGGCAAACCGTCCGCCAGGCCCAAGAAGCCGCCGAAGCCGGAGCAAAGGCCGGGATGACTGGCGAGGCCATCGACAAACTTGCTCGCGATATCATCAAAGAAGCCGGTTATGACAAAAATTTTGGCCACGGTCTGGGGCATGGTGTCGGCCTGGTCGTTCATGAGCCTCCCCGCTTTAGCTTTACCTACCCCGGCGAAGTACCGGCCGGGTCGGTAATGACCGTCGAGCCGGGAATTTATATCCCCGGCTGGGGTGGTGTTCGCATCGAGGATATGATCGTTGTGGGCGATGACGGGGTTGAGATCTTAACCACGGCATCTAAAGTGGCGGTGCTCTCATAAATAGAACCCAAAAGGCGAGTGACAGCCATTTAAGCGTGGCTGTCACCTTAGCGACTGATGCCAACTCAAAGATAATTATTGACATAATATGCAGTTGAGCTTATACTTGTGTTAAGGCCAGTTGTTATATAAAATTGATCACATATGGACTTTTAATTAAATCTGGGAATTTTTGGAGTTACCACCCGGTAATACCACATTTTCGTCGGTATACGTTTTTTACAAAGTTCCCCAAGCGAGGAGATTGTCTATGTCAACTAGACCATCAATCCAAAGCGCACAACGCTTCTTACTTGTTGGTGCCCTGGTCGGTTTAATTTTGGGAATTATACTGGGGCTTGTTGGTTCGTATTTCTATATCTCGCAGAATCCGCCGGTTTACCAGGGCGGGGCCTATCCTGATGAGTTAACCGAGGCTTATCAAAACCATTACAAAGCCATGGTTGTCGACTCCTACATTGTTAATCAGGAGCCGGAAGTTGCGACTGAGCGTTTGAAGCGTTTCGATACCAAAACACAAATTCTCATTCTTGGGGAGCGTTCGGCGGCATATGTGGCCGCCGGGCGAAGTGTTGAAGCCCAATTGATCAACAATTTGGCTCTCTCATTGAAAAACTCTGAGCCGTGGAATGAAGATCTCATTAAGGAAGCGATTGCTGAGTTGACCAGCCGCTACCAAAATGATCCGGCGCGATCACAGGCTATCAGCACCTTTAGCGCCCAGTTGCTTAACGGTCAGGTTCCCATTCCGGCTGAAGGCCAAGCAGCCGACGCCACCCCGATAACACCGGTGGAGCCGGTGGCCGAACCCGGCAGTATTCCCTGGTTAGGCGTTTTGTTGTGCTGTTTGGCTCTGCTCATTGCGCTTGTCTTGGGTCTCCTGATCTTCAATCGGCTTCAGTCCGGCAAAAAGACCACTAAGCCCCAGGTTGTTTGGGAAGGTGAGGGTCGCCCGCCGCTTAAGCAGTGGGAAGGAACTTACACGTTGGGGCAAGATAATTACGATGAATTTTTCACCATCGAAACGGAAGACGGCGATTTTCTTGGCGAGAGTGGTATCGGCATTATGGACTCCGTTCCCGGCACGTCGCCCAAGCAGGTTGTTTCTTTCGATGTGGGGCTGTTCGACAAAACCGATATTACCACCCTGTCTCGCGTTGTGATGAGCGAATTTGCTTACAACGACGATACGCTGCGGGCCAAAGTGGAAGCCAATCCACAAGCTGAACCCATTTTAGCCGAACCCGGCAAGAAATTTAGCTTCGATACCACTGCTTTGCGCGTTGATGCCGAAATTGTAGATGTTGAATACGGCGATGAGCAGAAGAAGTACTTCTCGAAGTTGGCGACCAAAATCAACGTCTTCCTCAAAGAAGGGGCCGATATCCGGCGCGGCGAGATGGATATCCCCGACCATATTAAAGACTAATCGTATCGACTGATATACAAAAAGCGACGGCAATCCCGTCGCTTTTTTATTATAAGTGGTTGTCGAAAATATGGAGTTACTATCCACCTGCAAGTAAATCTCGTAAGTCGGTCACGGGCGCGTTGTAGTTTACGAGGGATATCATACCGGCCAGCAAACTGTTGCCTTCTTCAAGCGTGATATGTTCGTTTTGAACAGCATATCGCAGCAACCCGAGTGTTCCGGAATAGGATAGACCTTGGCGACCTGCGTGAATTCGTGCAGCCCGGTCATCTGTCAAAAATAGCCACCCCCGTTCAACAGCAATGGTCAGCGACATTGCTTCACCGCGATGCAGTTTGTTCGGCATCGATCGGAACCGCTGCCATTCGGTCTCACCTTCTATCGTAACCAACTGAAGCAGGCCGGCATCGAGTGCGTGATCGACGTTCGTCAAGAATGTATAGCCCTGCTCCAAGCCATGCTGGATTTCTTCATATACTGCCGAAACTAAATACAGAGCATTTCCCAACAAACGAAGTAGATCGAGTCGGTTGACCGCTGCCAAGTTAGATAGAACAGTGGTATCAATCACTATCGGCACGAAGCCAGGCCTCCAACGCTTCGGCTTCAGTTTGGGCTTCCTCTAGCGAAGCAGGACCAAGCCGGAGCGGGATCTGACGCTGTGCTAATATTTCCTTCATACGTTCAAAACTTACACCGGCGATGGAAGCAGCCTGAGCCAAACTAAGCTCCTCATCTGTTCGGTAGCGATGAAGTGCCACTGATAGACGTAAGTCGGGTCGATCTAAGAGCAGATGGCGGAATGCCTCCTGACTGACTTCATCTTCGTTTTTGTATAGACCGGCCTCTACAAGGTCTTGAGGGCGAATAATTGGAATACTCATTTTTACCTCAAAAACAGATTTTAGACAGCTAATGGGTCAAGAAGTGTCATCACCATAACACTTTTGAACCTGCTTTGTCAAGATATTTGATCCCTCAGGCATCAATCCGTTAGTACTCAGTTCTAAAAAAAATCGGTATAGGGCGATGCCATCGGATGAAACAACTTATGATGCTCTTGTAAGGCAAATCGATCCGTCATCCCGGCGATGTAGTCGCAGATGACGCGGTAGAAATCCTTCTTTTTAGCCCTGGCTTGAATATCCGATGGTAAAATAATCGGCGAACTGGTGTAAGCTTCGAACAGTTCGCTGATAAAGCGGCGTGCCCGTAAATCCATGCGCATTACGCGCCAATGCCGATAAAGATTGTCAAACAAGAATTTCTTCAACTCTCGATCCAGCGCCTCGATCTCTGCCGAGCGGGTAAAAACGTTGTGTGGTAGCCGACGAATATCATCAACCGATTGGATGTTGTGCGCCTCAATCTGTGCCTTGGTGGCGTTGATAACGTCGCTAACCTCCTTGCCGACCAGCCGCCGGACAATGCGATGCCGATCCATCTCGCTAAACCCCCGGCGCGGATCGATACCCAGCTCATCGGTGACCAACTCCCAAAAAGCGATACCGGCCAACTGCTCGGGCTTGATCATGCCCGAGCGTAAACCGTCGTCGAGATCAGCCGTGGTGTAAGCGATCTCATCGGCCAGGTTGACTATCTGCGCTTCGAGCGTTGGCCGCAGGTCGGGATCGAACTCAGCCAGATGGCTGCGGTCGTAAACCGTCTCGTGCTTGATAATCCCCTCGCGCACCTCGTACGTCAGGTTCAATCCTTCAAAGTCAGGAAAGCGATTTTCCAAATTCTCGACAACGCGAAAACTTTGGTAGTTGTGATCGAAACCGCCGTAATCGGCC
>JAGRBY010000481.1 GCA_020433835.1 Anaerolineae bacterium
TCCGGAGTTGTATATGCGTCGGGTATTAGAATACCAAGCTGACCAAATTGAGATGGTTTTGACCAGCCATCGGGTACCCGGCAGAGTGACCGGCGGAGTGGTTACGCCCCGCTGGATAAGCTATCGGGTTTTCCCGGAGATTTCAACCAAAGTTTCAAAAGTTATAGGGTTATCTGAAGAGTTAGCGCTGCGGCTTGGTGCGCCACGGGTGAGAATTTCTCGGCAGGGAGCGGCCGTTCAGGTTGATGTTCCTCGCGAGGATGCGCAAGTAGTTCGTTTGATTAACCTGTGCCGCCATCTTAAGGAGATACCCAAGCAAACCGCTATCTTAGGCATGGATGAGTCGGGCGTTCCGCTTTTGCTGCGGCTCCCCTCACCGGATGTGGCGCACGTGCTCATTTCAGGTACGACCGGCTCCGGGAAAACGGCCTTAGCCCGCAGCATAGCACTCTCTCTGGCGATGCATAATCGTTTGGGCGAAGTGCAGATGATTTTTATCGACCCTAAAGGTAATGGCTTTGACCCGTTTGTTACGTTTGATGGAGGACATGGTCATGCTGCTTTGCCGCATCTGCTGCGACCGGCTGTCCAGGATGTTCATCAAGCCATCTTCTTACTGGGGGAAATGGTTGAGGAAATGGTTCGGCGCGATCGGGAGAATATCTGCGAACCACGGGTCATCATCTTTATTGATGAAGTGGCCGATTTGATGGAGCAGGGCGGCAAAGCGATGGATCGGTTGATGACTCGCTTAACCCAGCGCGGTCGAAGCGCCGGCTTGCATGTAATCGCCTGTACCCAAAAACCGCTGGCAGCCAGTATCGGTAGTTTAACCCGCAGTAATTTTCCGGTGCGGCTGGTGGGCAGTGTTGCCAGCGCTGATGATGCCAAAATTGCCGCCGGTATTCCCGGCACCGGCGCGGAAAAGCTGCTAGGACGCGGTGACTTTCTCTTAATCGCCAAAGGTCATGTAACACGCTTTCAAGCAGCCTACGTCAATGAGCAGGAAATTCGCCAAATTGTTAACCGTATGAGTTCGGGGGGCCGCCAAAGCCGTCGCTGGCTCACTCCGCAGCCCCAACCGCGCCCTGAAACCCAGTCACAACCCTTGGCCGCCACAGGCACCGAAGGCCGTGCCGGCCGTGCTGTTGAGGCTCCAATTGTGGCTGTACCGCAAGAAGAGGTGGTGAAAAAGCGGAAAGGATTGGGCATGATGTTTGGGCACCAATTGAGGTTAATCAAGTAACGGTAGAGTAGCAAAGGGGTATATTATGAAAAAGTTTCTGTTTTTTGTCGGAGTTTCATTTGCGGTGGCGATGGCCGTGGTCATCGGTCTGCGTTTAAGCCCCGATGCTATGGCGGTTATTATCGGCATTATTTGTGGTGTGCTGGCCTCAATTCCAACCAGTATCATTTTGGTTTGGGTTTTGCGACAGCGCGAAAAGCAGCCTGAAGAAATGGGGTATGGCCCCTACAATCGCTACGGGCATTACCCACCGGTCGTTGTCGTGAATGGCCAAGGCACTAATGGTTATGGTAATTCAGCCGCCCCACCGCCGGTTTTAACGCCCAGTACACCTCCCGGTACGCGTGACTTTAAAGTCATCGGCCAGGAGACCACGGAAAATGTCGGCGATATTTTACCTTCACTATGGGATTAATGATGGACGAAAACTCAGAACGTATTCAAATGCTGGAGCGTCGCTTCAACCTTTTCCCGGCCCGATTTACCTGGCGCGGTCGGGTCTACAATGTCGACGCTGTCAACGAATGTAAAACCGTCACCAGCCGCTATGCTGCTCAGGGAATGCATCATTTCTGGATTCGGGCCGATGGGCAGATGCTGCACTTGTGTGAGATTTTTCCACACAGCGACTGGCTTATTTATCGAGATGCAATGGAGTAAACGATGGTAGAAGGATTATTGTGGTTTGATAGCGATCCCAATCGCAAACTGGCAGATAAAATTGATAGCGCTGCACAGCGCTATCATCATCGTCTACACAGCAAACCAACCATTTGCTATGTTAATATCAAAGACTTTGATGAACAACATCCCGAAATAAATGGAATTTTGCTGAAGCCTAAAGATAATATTTTACCGCATCATTATTTGATTGGTATTGAGTAAAACAGACTTGCTGGTTGTTTGCCCGTAGGTTGTAGGCTTCACTAAAACAGGGAGGATCCCCGTCACCTCCCTGTTTTGCTATTTAAACGGCGCTTTGTCTATAAATAATCATTTGCAAAAAATTGATTGTTCGTATTACAATTTTGGACACGATAAACGAAAGAGCTATTGGCAGCAATACTAAGGAGAAGCGTGTTGTACAAAATTCGTGATCTCGAAACCTACGACGAAATGAAGAACGTGCGAGCACTACAACAAGAAATTTGGGGTTTTGATGACGCATCGCTGGGATTATATCCGCCGGTGCTAAAAACAGCGGCAACAAATGGTGGAGTAGTTTTAGGGGCAGTCGATGAGGAAACCGATAAAATGATAGGTTTCCTTTTTAGTTTTATTGGACGTGAAAAAAGCGGTCTCTTTAAGCTCTGTTCGCAAAATATGGGTGTGCTCAAAGACTGGCGGCGGTATGGCATCGCCGAGGAACTTAAACAGGAGCAGCGCCGGCGAACCATAGACCAGGGGTTGCCGCTGATTACCTGGACGTACGATCCGCTTGAAGGGCCGAACGCCAACCTGAATTTGCACAAGTTACGTGCCATCAGCCGCACCTATTATCGCGATTATTACGGCATCGACTTTGGAACACTCAATGCGGGTTTACCTTCAGACCGTTTACTGGTGGAATGGTGGGTGAGTGGTGCCAGACAATCGGACTCTCAGGAAACTGATCAATCGCAAGCCGTGGCTATCTTCTCGGTTGAGGGGCAGGGGGTTGATAAGCACATTGCCGATATGAATCTGGATTTGCAGGCCGAAACGCTTGAGCTGGAAAGTGTGCCCGATATCCATCCCCTTAAAAACGCGAATATGTCCTTGGCCCTCGATTGGCGATTGAAGATGCGTGAAGCATTTGAAAGTTATTTTGCTAAAGGCTACATCGCCACCGATTTTACGTCAACCGTTACCGGCGGTGAGCGGCGGAACTGCTACATCTTGCAAAAATCTTCTGCAACGTTATTGGCAACAATTGGAATTGAGTAAGCGATGATAAAACCCTACCAACATTGGCTTCTGTGGGACGGCGACTGAGGCTTCTGACGACGAACAACCGTCTGGGTCAGACGGCAGGATTTACAAGAGAAATTTTATATGGTGCCTTATCAGGATTGTCCATCTCCACCGATGACGCCGCAGCTTTATCGAGCCTGTGAAGAGGCTATCCATGTTATCACCCGCAACGGTCAGGTGTTGAGAGCGGGCCGTGCGGCTATGTTTATCTTGGAACAGATTGGATATCCGCGTTGGCTTGTTCGACCCTTTACCTGGCTTCCTCTGTTATGGGTTACCGAGTTGGGATATCGCATCATAGCCGATCACCGGCCCTTTTTTAGCAAGTTTTTGTTTACCAAAGATTGATGAAGATGTTAAAGATAGCCCTATTTTGCCACCACGCTTGCGAGAGGGTAAAATAGAAAGATGCGGCTATTCATATTAGAATGATGGCTAATCTCCATACAACCTGACCAAATTTATGCAATTACCCATCGTATTTAACGATCGCTATCAACTTTTCAAAAAAATTGGTGAAGGCGGCTTGGCCGAGGTCTACCAAGCTCAGGATATGTCGTTGGGCCGCTCGGTGGCGGTTAAGGTGCTGCGACTTCAATATACGCGCGATCCTTCTTTTTTGGTGAACTTCCATCGCGAAGCCCAAAGTGCCGCCCGTTTGAGTAATCCTCATATCGTGGCTGTGTATGATTTCGGACAGTACAACGACCGGCCTTACATTGTGCTGGAATGGGTGCCCGGATCTGATCTACGCACGATGCTCAACGAACGCGGCAAAGTTTCTGTTGAGCAGGCGGTTGAGTTTGGGATTCACGTTTGCTCTGCGGTTGGTACAGCGCACCGAGCCGGATTGGTGCATGGCGATTTGAAACCCGGCAATATTCTGATAACACCCAGCCATCAAGCTAAGGTGGCCGACTTCGGTCTGGCCCGGGCCTTGGGCGAAAGCGCGATGGATGAGGGTGAAGTCGTGTGGGGTACGCCCGCCTATTTTGCGCCGGAACAAGCCTCAGGCGACCGGGTACTGCCGGCCACTGATGTATATGCCATCGGCATTATTTTGTATGAGATGGTTACCGGTCGTGTCCCATTTGTTGGTGTTGACGATCAGGACGTAGCTCGTAAGCAAATCTATGAAGCCCACATTCCCATTGACAAGATCGACCCTCGCATTCCTGAACCACTGGCCCGTATTGTGGATGCGGCAATGGCCAAAAACCCCAATGAGCGCTTTCTTACCGCCGATCATCTGCGTGAAGCACTGATGATGTTCCAGCAGGGCAATCTGATGGGGACGGCTTCGCAAATGCCTATCTCTGCCGTAGTCGGATCGCCGGTGCAGGGACAGGGGCGTTCTGCTCAGAATCGAGGAGCAGCGTCCGGACGTCGACCGCCTGCCGGTTCAACCCGGTCGTCGGGATTGGGCATCGATATGATTATGATACTGCTCGGCTTGCTGGCGATTGTTGCCGTTTTGGGGCTGGTGCCGCTGTTTGTAGCGCTTTATAATGCCTACCAACCGGGTGTGAATTCATCGGCGGCGGGCGAGTTACCGGCAGGTCAGGTACGTATGCCGGATTTGGTGGGGTTAGAAGAGAGTACGGCCCGTTCGGCACTGGAGAATATGGGACTGATATTGGAAGTGAACGGCGAAGAGCCGCATCCCACCTGGCCGGCTTTTACAATTATCGAACAGTCGATTCTGCCGGGAGCTGCTGTGGCTGAAGGTTCAGTAGTTAACGTTATATTGAGCCAGGGACCGCCCTTAATTGAAATACCCGATGCCCGCGGAATGCGGTATGAGGAAGCAGAGCAGCAGCTTCAGGCACTCGATCTCGTTGTGCAAAAATATGAGGATTGGAGTACGGAAACGCCGGGGGTTGTGACCCTGCAAGAGCCGCCTCCCAACTCGCTGGTTGCTAACCGTACGCTGGTGACGCTGGTGGTGAGCAGCGGAGCCAGAAGCCCCGTTGGAGCTAATTTAGGCGGCCAAATCGCTTTAAATGCCTACGAACTGCCGCGTTTGCAATACCGCCCTGGTGAGTCGGTGGCCATTTCTTTCTTTTGGCAGGCGATTACCCCTCCTACCGATAACTACAATCTTTTTATTCGTTTGACAACGCCTGAGGGTGGCATTGTATCTGAAATTGATGAGCGCCCTCAAAATGGCTCGGCCCTCACCTCCAATTGGCAAGTGGGGCAAACAATTATTGATCCCTATCAACTTTCTATCCCCCAAACGACAGTTGCGGGTGATTACGAAATTCGGGTTGGTTTTTACAATCCGGCCACAAATACGCGTCTGCCTATCACCGATGCAGGCCGGGCCGAGGCCGATGACCTTGGCTCGTTGGTATTGCGAACCATTCAGGTTGTTCGATAAAGGGTGACCCGCGACGGCATCCCATTCCCACAAATCATAAAAATTTGGCATTTTGTTGAGAACAGTTTGTAAAACGTAAACTTGTCTTAATATTTGGTTGGCGAATTGACTTTATTTTGGTATAATTACAAGGCTATTT